>CAMYYH010000005.1 GCA_947303405.1 uncultured Mycoplasmatota bacterium | reverse complement strand
AATTAAAGACTGTAATAAGACATCCAATTAAAAAGAAATAATGACATAGCAAATAACACACAGACAAGGTTGGCAGTTTTTGGGTAATATCCATGCAAAGACCCACGAACATGTAAAAAATGACTACGCAAAAACCCATGGTCTAGCCATTGCGAGAGTATCACAGTTTTAGAAAGAAAATAGGATGGTAAGTTTATGGATGAAATAGTTGAAATATTAACTGAAGATGGTAAAAAAATTGGAAAAAGAATTGATAAGTCTATTGCTCATAAAGAAAGTTTATGTCATGGAATAAGTGTAATTGCCTTAATTAATAAAGATGGAAAGTTATTGATTCAGAAAAGATCATTAAATAAGAAGACTGAACCAAATAAATGGGACCTATCCGGTGCTGGTCACATAAATATTGATGAAACTCCTGAACAAGCAGGCGTAAGAGAATTGTTTGAAGAAACAGGTATCAAAGTTAAAACAGAAGAACTAAAATTAATTGATACTTATTTAAATAAAGTAAAATTAGATAACAATACTTTTATTAATCATTTTACATATTTATTTTTAGTTCAAAAAGATATTAATATAAACAATATAAAAATGAAAGAATCCGAAGTATCAGGTGCTATATTCATAGATAAGAAAAAATATATTGAATTATTTAACAATAAAGAAATGGTAGAAGCTATAAAATATTGTAATAAAGTTCTAGATTATATGAATTAATAAAAATATGTGACTATTCAAAAACCAATAGACAAGGTTGGTAAAATATTGGTTTTAGGAATGCAAAGACACATGCACATATAAAAAATGATATGTCAAAAACCCATGGTCTAGCCATTGCGAATCAATCACGATTCTTGAAAGGATATTAAAATGGAAATTAAAAGATTTAATATAGATACAGATTTAGAAAAACTTGAAAATTATTTAAGAATACAATATTTAGAGAACAAAAATATGACATCTTGGCTTCCTGAAAGATTACATGATTTAATTTATAGCAAGGATACTTATTCTAGTAATCCAAAATCAAGTGATTATATTTTTATGTGGGAAGACAATAATGAAATAGTAGGATGTATTTTACCAGATGGTGATGCTATATATATGAGCATAAAAAAAGGATATGAAAATCTGTTCGAATCAATGGTAAGTTATGCAGAAGATAATTGTAGACCCCTATTTAAAAAAGATAAAGATGGCTCAATAGTTTTTGTAGTTATTGCAAATGATAGCTTAAAATATAGAAAAAAAATATTAAAACAAAGGGGATATACAAGACAACAAAAAGAATACTATGATAGCTATGTTTGTCCGCAAAAAGTAGATGTGTCCATTGATTTACCTAAAGGTTTTAAATTGGTGTATGGAAATGAATATAACGACGAAGGAAATAAATGGAGTGCGTGTATTATGGGGTTTCGTCCTGATTTAGAAAATCAAAAGTATAAAAATTATGATTACAAAAATGATATGGGGGCTTATATTTCAAGAAAAAAATCATCTATGTATAATGATAGTTTTGAATGTTTAGTAATTGATGAAAACCCAAATGAAAAAAACAACGTTTGTTCTTATTGCTTTGTTTATGTTGATAAAAAATCTAAAACCGCTTATATTGAAACAGTAAGTACAAGAGAAAAATATAGACACAAAGGGATGGGAGCGGCAATGTTGCATGGAGTTATTATAAAATGTAAAGAATTAGATGTTGCAAAATGTTATGTCAATTCTTATGGATGGCGAGGAAAGTTTTACAATGCGGCTGGGTTTATTACTGAAGATACAATGGGATGTTATCATAGAAAAATAAAAAAGCAAGATACAAAAATATAAAGAGATGGTGATAAAATGCATAAAAAATATTTTGATGGAGTAAAGTTTGGTATGTTATTACAATTGGCAATTGGTCCTATGTGTTTAATGGTATTTAATACTGCAAAAAATGTTAGTTTTATCGGAGCTATGTCATTAGTACTAGCGATTGCACTTGTAGATGCATTTTATATTATTTTAGCGGGATTAGGTGTGAGCAAATTATTAGATAATAAAAAAACAAAAACAATATTCAAGATAATAGGTTCATTAGTATTGATTGTTTTTGGGGTAAATATAATCTTAAATGTATTTAGTATAAATATAATCCCCGGGTTAAATTTAAAACCTAGTTCTACAAATATATTTATCCAAGGATTAGTTTTGACTCTTTCTAATCCAATTACAATAGTTTTTTGGGGAAGTGTTTTAACAACTAAGATAATTGATGATAAATTGAAGAAAAAAGAATTAGTTGTATTCTCACTTGGATTGGTGTCAGCTACATTATTTTTCTTAACCTTTATAGCTCTATTAGGGACAGTACTTTCAGGTTTCATACCAGAAAAAATATCAAGTGTTTTAAATTTAATAGTAGGATTATTAATAATGTTTTTTGGAACAAAAATGATTTTGAAAAAAGAGAAGACAAATGATATTAAAAACCTATGATATTAGTATTTGAATAATACGTTTTTTAAAATGAGTTAGTACTAATATGCAAACAACTAGGGTAGTTTCATTCCTAGGAAATATTCCCAATACTGAAACAAGGTTAGAGCACTTAGCACTGACACTGATACAACCCTTTGCGAAAGTATCACAGCACTTGAGAGGAGTTAAAAACATGAATAAAATAAGTAATGATATATTAAAAGCTGTTGCACCATGTTCATTGTTTTGTTCAACATGTACAGGATGCAAATATGGTGACATTAGTATTTATGCAAAAGAATTGTTGAGATTACTAGATGGTCATAAAGAATTTTTAGAAAAAAATTTAAAAAAAGAATATAGATATAAATTAGATGAATTTATAGTTTTTCAAAACAAATTAAAAAAGTATGCTAATCCAAAATGTGGTGGTTGTAGAAATGGGGGAGCTAATGGGTGTAGTATAAAAGGTTGTTTTATTAATGAATGTGTCAAGGAGCATAATGTTAATTTTTGTGGTGAGTGTAGTTTGTTTCCATGTGATAAAGTAAACAACACAGTATTTAAAGATAATGTGATAAAAAAGTGGTTTGAGGGTAATACAAGAATAAAACAAATTGGCATTAATTCATACTATGAAGAAAGAAAAAATATACCACATTATATCGAACATAAGAAATGAAATTATTTTATACAGAAAAAGACACTGATGACTATGCAAAAACCAATAGACAAGGTTAGTAGTTCCCATGCAAATACACATGGACATATAGAAAATGACATAGCAAAAACCAATAATCTAGCTATTGGAGTCTATATCGATACTTGAATGTATAAACTTTGAAGAATAAGAAAAATAAACTGTGTCATAAGAAACTAGTATAACTATGTTGAAATATTTTTTTACATAGTTTTTTTATGAATTTAGTTAGATATTTGAATTATTGTGTTATAATTTTTTTGTTAATTGCTTTTAATTAGATAGAAAACGATGATAATAGAAAGAGTGTAATTATGAGGGTATTAATATTAGGATTTAGTAATGATATTGTTAATGAAGATAGTTTTATTCCTAATAAAAAAGGATTAACTTTATCATGTGTTGAAATATGTGAAAATAGATTAAAGGAACTGGGTTATCATTCAGATTATATTTGTATAAATAAACAAAATATTAATAAGTGTTATGCCTGTGGCCCTCGTGGGTGGGGGAAATGTTTAGAAACACATATGTGTATTCAAAAAGACGATTTTAATGATATTTATAGAAAAATGAATGATTATGATGCGTACATTTTTGTAACGCCGGTTTATTTTCACGAAATGAGTGAATCAGCAAAAACATTTTTTGACCGTTTAAAAAGATGTGATTCATTCAATGATAATTCAAAAATAAAAGATAAAAAAATAATTTGTATAGCCTGCGCTGGTGGAAGTGGTAACGGTACTGAAGAAACTTTAACTTCATTCGATACATTAAATCATTTTTTGAGAACAAATATGGTTGGAAGAATACCAGTAACAAGATTTGATTTTGATCAGCAAAAATACTATATAAAGAAAGCAATAGATGAAATGGCTAATTAACTTACTATCAATAGTTTAGATGGTGATAATTAAGATTTAGAAGTAATTGATGGATATGATATTACTTAGGGGATTATTAGAATAATATAAAAATATAAGATGGGATTGTGAATTATGCAAGGGTTGTTAAAAAAGGAAGCAGAGATTTTAGAAGTAATAACAGAAGTATTTGTTTTCTCTATGATTCTGATATTTCCTTTAATCGTTGATAAAACTGGCTTCTTTCATATTTTAGAGTGTAAGTGGTATTCTTATGTAACTATTGCTACCATTTATGTTATTATGAATGTTTTAGTAATTATGTATTTTAGGTTATTTAGGAAAGTAAAGTATTTTGAAAATAGAAAATTATCTGTAGTTCAGTGGTTAGCAATAGTTTTTTTACTTGTTAATATACTATCTTGTTTTCTTTCGCCATTTTTTGGGGAGTATAATTTATTTATAGGAGTAGGTAGAAGAGAAGGTCTTATTTCTATGAGTTTATATGTCTTATCTTTTTTAGGTGTTTCTATGTTTGGTAAGTTTAAAAGAAGATATATTGAATATTTATCTATCTCTTCAATACTAATTAGTTTAATTGCTGTCTTACAGTATATAGGATTTAATCCTTTTAATATGTACCAAGATGGGATAGGAACACATAATGTTAGTTTTATGACAACTATAGGTAATGTAGATTTCATATCGGCATTATATTGTCTTTTATTAACAGTTTCCTTTAGTGCTTTTGTTTTTTTAGATAATAATAAAAAATGGGAAAGAATAATACATTTATTATCAGTATTGATGGGATTCTTTATTATAGGTATAATTGATGTTCAGAGTGGCAAGGTAGCATTTTTAGGAACCTTGGTAATTATATTTCCATTTATTATATTAAATAATAAGAGGTTGGCTAGGTTTTTAATTATGTTAGCTACTGTGTTAATGTCTTATTGTATTAATATTATTTTGAATCCTGAGTATCATTATTCCTTACATAGAGTGGGATTATATTTTCAATTTAATTATATAGTGGTTTTATTCTTGTTAGTGTGTAGTCTTCTTATATACTTAGGTTATACATTAAATAAATTACCATATGATTGTTCTAAAATGGTTGTTAAGTATTCGTATTTAGGGATATTTTGTTGTGGTATTGTTGCTTTGCTAGGGGTATACTTTATTAATTTTAAGAGTGGTATTCTATATGAAATGCATGAGTTATTACATGGTAATTTTAGTGATGAATTTGGTACTTATAGAATATTCTTATGGAAGAGAACAATATCCCTGATTTCTCAATATCCAATTATTGGATCTGGTCCTGATACTTTTGCAATTAGGTTTATGGCTAAATATACTGCTGATATTATGGCGATTGGACCACTTACAATAAATGATACGGCGGCTAATGTTTATTTAACTATGATTATTAATTTAGGTATACTAGGTTTAATTAATTACTTAACATTTATTTTTTACCAATTGAAAATGGGTATTAAGAAGATTAATGAATATTCTTCTGTTCTTTTAGTTGCGATTATTTGTTATTTGATTCAAGATTTCTTTAATTTATCTTTAGTTATTGTTACGCCTATTTTTTGGTTATTAATGGGATTACATTATATAAGCATTAATAATAGTTGTATTGAAAAAGAGTGATTTATAATATATAATTGGTTTAGGAGAGTGGGTCTTATATGAATCGTAGAGATAAGGTTTTCAAAGTCGGGGTTATATTATTGGTTTTAGTAATGCTAATGACGTTTAGAATTAATAGTTCGCAAAAATCTAATAAGGAATTTTTAGTTGCTGTTGCTAATCATGCAACTAATGCCAATGCATCGAGTGCGAATGCTTCTAGTGCCAATGCATCAAGTGCAAACGCATCGGGTGCGAATGCTTCTAGTGCCAATGCATCAAGTGCGAATGCGAGTTTAACAGATAATATTATTTATTTGCAATTATTTGCTTTAGAGAAAACAACTGCTAAACCAGGTGAGAGAGTAAACGTTATATTGAATACTAGTGGTGCTTGTAATACTGCGGCTTCGATAGTATTTAAAGGGGCTAATGGAACTACTTTTACGGCTCAAGTTCAAAGTATTTCTAGTAATCCTTATATAGTAGTACCTAATTCTGCTGCTAGTACTAAGTATACCGTTACTGATGTTTTGTTGGTAGGTAGAAATAGTGATAATACAACGTTTACTAAACAATATCGGGCAACTGGTACTGATAATTATTCTTTTTATACTTTTATTAATGTAACGGAAAAAGAAGGAAATTCTTCTACATCTAAAATAAAACTTACTAGTATTTCTCTTAATAGTACTTCTTCTAAAGTAGGAGAAAAAGTGTTTATAGATGTTGATGCTAGTGAGAAATTAGATAGTTTAAAATTAGTGTTTACTTCTAATGATGATAAATCTTTTATGGTGTACGCTAATGATATAGAAGATGATAAACCATATTTTGTTATTCCTTCATCTACTGAGGCGGGAACATATTCTTTAACAGGGGCTGTAATTTCATCTACTAAGAGTACTACTGCTTATAGTAAAGATGGAAAAAATGATACAGAAAGGTTTAGTTTTAATTCTAAACTAGAAATAAGCGATGAAGAAGAAACAACATTTAATTATAATAATGAGGATTTAGATTCAGAAGTTTTTGCTAAATTATATAATGCGCCTAGAGGAAGTGAAATTACAATTAATGCCGATTCTGATTCTTTGATTAGTGAAGAGTTGTTTAATACAATAAAAGGAAGAAATAAGAAGTTGGTTATTAATTATAAAGGGAATCAAATAATATTTAATGGTAGTGACGTTACTGATTCTAAGACAATTGATGTTACTATGAGTGTTGATGATGTTGCTAATAACGAAGATATTAACAAGTTAGTGTCTAAAGGTGTAGTAGTAAGTTTCCCAGATAATGGTAATTTACCTGGTAAAGCTCTAGTAAGAGTTAAGGCTAACGATGTAACAGAGGATTTAAATGATAAGGTGTTTGTTTATATTTATAATGAATCAACAAATAACTTTTGTGAAATTGATAAGAATGCTAAGAAATCAGATGACTATTATGAATTTACTATTACTCATAATTCTGATTATTTGATTACTAATGAAGAGTTAGATAGTAAGTTAGTTGTTAAACCAAGTGATGATGTAGTATCTTTTCAAAAGAGTAATAAAGTACATTTATTATTAATTCTTATTGCTATATTAGTTATTGTTGTAGTTTTAATATTAGTACTTTATCTAAAGAAGAAAAAGAAAACTACTAGTGTTATTAGTGAGAAAATAGTTAAAGAAGAAATTGATGATGAAAATTAAAAAGAGCTTAGCTCTTTTTTATTTGTATAGATTTAGATTAATTTTAAATTGTATATTTTTATATACTAGTCTTGTAATAAGCTCTTCAGATATATTACCATTTGTTACTGAATTATATATTTCTTCGTATGCTTTGGCATAGTCGGTTACTATTAAAATATTATTTCCGGCTAACACAGCGTCTTTATACGGTGTACTAGTATCGTATCCTTTTATGGCATCCATAGATAGATCATCAGTAATGATTATACCCTTGAAATTTAAAGCGTTTCTTAAAATATTATGAATGTTTCTAGAAAGAGATGAGGGTTTGTCTTCGATACATGTGACTATGTTGTGAGATACAAGAATGGCATTAGCTCCTTTATTTATACCAATTTTAAATGGTATTAAATCGTTATTTTTGATTGTTTGATAATCTCTATTATCTATGGCAACGCTTGTATGAGTATCAATATTATTTGAGTAGCCTGGAAAGTGTTTTAAAACATATGATACTTCTTTATCTTGGGTTGATAAAATGGTTTTAATAAACTCGGCTGTTTCTGTTTTGTTGTTACCAAAGCTCCTTTTATACATGAAGGAATCGGGATTGGTAGTAATGTCTGTGACAGGAGCTAAGTTCATATTAATACCTAATTCTTTTAAAAGAATATTTTTATTAATGGCATCTTGTTTTATGGCTTCAAAACCGCCATTATTATATAAATCTTTAGGAGATAAGAATGGGGTTTCAACAAGATTCTTATTATAGCTAAGTCTTGATACGGTTCCGCCTTCTTCATCTATAGCAATTAATAATGGTATTTTAGATGTCGATTGATACTCATTTATTTCATTTTTTATAGTTTCTTTGGCTTTTTGACCAATATCTCTTTGAAATAATAGATAGCCGCCAATGTTATAATTTTTTATTGTTTCTAATTTATTTGTTTCTGGTACTCTAACAAGTAATAATTGACCTATTTTTTCTTTTAATGACATTTTATTAACAATAGAAATGGTTTTTTCTGAATAATCTAATTTAGCGTTTGTTTTAGTAATCTCTTTTATTATTATGTTTTGAATATCTTTAAAATCATTTAATGTTTTTTTATATTTGATAGTAATGGTATCGCCAATAGTAAATTCAATGTTGTTATTAAGCTTATAGATACTATCATTAGGGGTTATAATTTCAATATAGTTGTTATTTTTGTAAATAATAGTTCCCTTTATGTAATAGTTTTTAAAGGGGTTAAATGTTTCTAATGGTGCTAAAATGAAGAACATAAGTGGGATAATAATGTTCATCATTTTAAAATTTTTTTTAGGCTTTTTCACAGTAGGCAATTATATATCCTTCTATACTATTAATAAATCCCACTTTAACACTTTTATCGCTACAATTAATAGTATCTTTATTTATGATGAATTCTATTGTTAAAATATTGTTTAAGTTTGTTCCTAACATTTTAAAATAGGCCTCCTTTAGGGTATATATTTTGAATAGCCTTTCTTCTATATTATGGGGAGAAGATAATATATATTCCTTTTCTTTTTTTGTGGCAAAATGATTAATCGTGCTTAAAGATGTCTTTCTAATCTTTTCTATATCAACTCCTATTTCTTTATGTGAAGTTATAGTGATAATATAGTCATATGAATGACTTATATTAAAGAATATAGAATGGTTTGTTAAATATGGCTTGCCGTATTGGTTTTGACAATAGTTTGAGGAAGTATAATCTATATTATTATTCTTTAATAGTTTATTTAGTAGTATTTCACCTATAATTGATTTTTTTTTACTTGATTTTTCTATTATGTTAGTAATCTTTTCTTTTTTGTAATCGGGTATTTTATTATAAAAATTGTTTATATACATAGAAGAAAAGTCATGTGTATTTTTTATAATGTAGTTCACTTTATACACCTTCTAAGATTATTATATCTAATAATAATAGCTTTTACAATTCACTTTATAAGAATACTATGTGGCTTTATGGATTGATGGTAGTGTGTTATAATTATTTAGAAGAAAGACTTAAGTGAGGGTGGGAAAATGAGAAGAAAACTTTTTTGTGAAATAAGTCCTACTACGTATAAGATTGCACTCAAAAAGGAGATAGCTAGAAGACATTTGAAGAATTTTTTTGGTAAGGAAAAAATTGCTCGAACTCATTTGAGTGTGGAGCTGCCTAATATTGTAAAGGGGCATAGCTCTATACTTATAAGAAAACTATTAGGCGTTGATTTACGTTTACAGGAAAATAAGGTTACAAATATTATGATTGCTTGTAGAAAGATTAATGGTTTGGTAATTCATCCTGGTGAGACTTTTTCTTTTTGGTGTGTAGTTGGACCAACTGGTAAGAAATATGGATATAAGGAAGGACTTGTTGTGAGTAAAAAAGGTTTTTCTTCTGACTATGGTGGAGGATTATGTCAGATGGCTAATATGATTCACTGGTTAGTTTTGAATAGTCCTTTAGAAGTAACAGAGTTACATCATCATTCGGATGCGTTATTTCCTGATGAGAGAAGAAGGGTTCCTTTTGGAACTGGGACTTCTATTTGTTATAATAATGTAGATTATAGATTTAAGAATAATACTGATCAAGATGTTCAAATATTAGTATGGTGTGAGAATGGTGAATTATGTGGAGAGTTAAGAAGTGAAAGAGAGTTTCCTTATAGATATAAATTAGTAGAAGAAAATCACCATTATAAAAAAGAAGGAGATGCGTATTTTAGAATCTCTCAAGTCTATAGAATTGTTATTGATAGAAAGTCTAATAAAGAAATACGTAAAGAATTAATATTAGATAATCATTCAAGGGTTATGTATGATCATGAATTGATACCTAAGGATCAAATAAGAGATGATGAAGATGTTGAACAAAATAAAAGAAGTAGTAGAAAAAAAACCAAATAGAATCGCTTATAAAGTTGGAAATAAGAGTATTACTTATAAAGAATTATGGAGTTTGGCAGATAAATATGCACAGCTTTTAAAAAGACAGGGGACTTCTCCTGTAGTAATATTTGGTCACAAAGATATAAATGTTGTTATTTCTATTATTGCTTGTTTAATGGCTAATAGGACTTATGTTCCTGTTGATGAGTGTACGCCTTTATATAGAGTTAAACAGATAATAGAGTTAACGGGGTGTTCTTTGGTTTTAACAGATAATGATATCAATATTGAAAAAGTAGATTGTTTTAGTTTGGAAGAATTAAAACGGTTTGAGAATAATAGCATAAATGAAAATGAAAACGATATTGTTTACGTAATATTTACTTCAGGGAGTACTGGGGTACCGAAAGGAGTACCAATTTCGAAAACAAATCTTAATAATTTTGTGGATTGGATATCTCATTTGTATCCATTGAGGGAATATAATAATATCAAGGTCTTGAATCAAGCTAGTTTTAGTTTTGATTTAAGTGTGGCTGATTTTTATTATTCTTTATGTAATGGTCATACTTTAATGGCTTTTAATAATAGGATAAATGATGGATATGATGAGTTTTTTTCTTTAATGTTAGAAGTAAATGTTGCTGTTATGACCCCAACGTTTATGAAATTGTGTTTATTAAATGGGGATTTTAATGAAGGGAATTATCCCAATTTGCAATGTGTTTATTTCTGTGGGGAACCATTGGATGTTAAAGAAGTTCAAAAAATATATTCGAAATTTCCAAACTTGAAAATAATTAATGCCTATGGCCCAACTGAAGCTACATCTGCTGTTTCTGGAATTATAATTACTAAGGAAATGGCTGATGATAGTGAATTGTTGCCAGTTGGGGAAATGAATAATTTGGCAACAAGTGTTGAAATAATAAATGGAGAGATAGTGTTAAAAGGAAAAAGTGTTTTTGGGGGGTATATAGGAGATTATGTTGGTGGATACTATTACGAAAAGGGAATGAACTGTTATAAAACTGGGGATATTGGGTATATAGAAGATGGTAAATTATATTGTAAGGGTAGAATAGATAATCAAATTAAATATAAGGGATATCGTATTGAATTAAGTGATATTGAATATAATATTAAGTTGATTAGAGGGGTAAGAGATAGTGTTGTAATAGCTAAGTATGATGATAATTCTTCAGTTAAAACTATTAAAGCATTTGTTGTTGTGGACAATAATCTTGATGTTAGTAATATAAGAAAAAAGCTGAAAAAATATATACCCGAGTATATGATTCCTAAAACAATTAAAATAATTGGTAGGATACCTGTAAATCAAAATGGTAAGGTAGATAGAAGGGCTTTGATGGAGTTATGAAAAAAGAAAAGATTGATGTAGCAAAACTATTATTTGAAATATGCGAGGATAATAGAGTTTATGAAAAAGGAATAGATTTGGTTGATAGTGGGTTATTAGATTCTTTTGCTTTTATAGAATTATTTTCAAAGTTAGAAGATTTTGGAATAATTATTCAACCGACTAGAATAGATAGAAATCTTTTAAGAACAGTAGAGGGTATTGAAAGATTAATTGAAGAAGCAATTAGTAAATAATAGGGTGTTTGTATGAGTACATTTGTGATAAAGATTATAGCTATGATTACTATGTTTTGTGATCATTTGTCTTGGACTATAAACGCTGAAGAAGCAACATTTTTGAATTATATTGGTCGATTTGCTTTTATACTCTTTTGTTTTCAATTAGTATTGGGTTATAAGAAAACTAAGTCTTTGACTAAGTATTTATTAAGATTATTGGTAATGGCCTTTATTTCTCAAATTCCCTATTCATTACTATTTGAGACAATCGGATTTGATAGACGATTAAATGTAATTTTTACTTTGTTCATAGGATTATTAACATTATCTATGCTTAATTTTCATATAGATAAAAATAAGAAAATATCATTTAGAGATGATAATTATACTTTTTATAAAGTTAGGACTAATACGGAAATAGTTATTCTATTTGTTAAATTGTATTTATTATTACTTATTTGTTTTTTTGTTGGTGGTTCAGCAACAACAATAGGTTATAGTATTGAGTATAGTAGTTTGGGTATACTATTTATGATTAGTATATATTTATTTTATCCTTATGATAATAAATATAATATTGGTAAAATATTATTATATATTTTTAGTGTTCTTTTGTTTGCTTTTGGACAAAGCCAGAGTTGGTTTGGAAGACATGATTTAACAGTGCCAGTATTCATTAGTACAAAGGGATTTAGTAAATATATTTGTATTTATGTGTTTTGCATTATAGGGGGATTAATTCCTTTACTATATAATGGTAAGAAGGGTAAAGATATTAAGTGGATAACATATTTTTTCTATCCTGTTCATATATTTATTCTTTATATATTGTACTTAGTTATTCATTAATTATAGATATACTTAATTAGAGTATATCTTTTTTTTAGTTTGGGTTTAATATGGTATAATGAATATATAATAATTAGGAGTGAACTGGGGTTTAGATGAAATCAAAGTGGGGAGAAGAAGAAAATGAAACGATTGATAGTATAAAGAATATTAATTATAATGGCAGGATACTAAATGTAGCTGCTGGAGATGGGAGATTTAATAATCTATTATTAGAGAAAGCCTCAGAAGTAGTAGCAATTGATTTAGATGAGAAAGATTTAGATATTTTAGTGAATAACACTCCCATGGGACTTAGGGATAAACTAAAAATAGAAATAGTTGATATAACAAAGAAATTTCCATATACTGATGATTCTTTTGATGGGGTGTTTTGTACGGGTTCTTTACATCTTTTTGAAAAAAAAGAGATTATAAAGATACTTAATGAGATTAAAAGAGTATTAAAACCAAAAGGAAAAATAGTTATAGATTTTGCTACTGATATTAAAAGATATGATAGAAACGGTAATGAGGTTGTATTTTCCGGGGAAGGGTTATATTCAATGGATGAAGCTATTAACTTTCTAAAAGAGAAACTAAAATGTTTTTCTTTAGATATTGTAAAATCCACTTTTGAGGAAGAGTGTTCTGAAGATAGTACTGGATATAAGTTTATTAAGGGTAATTTTATAGTACTTAGTGGCATTAAATATAGAGTATAAATATAGGGTTAATGTATGTAAAATAGTTCTTAATATATATTGTAATTAGGTTATTGATATGGTAGTATTATACCATAAGATAGGAGAGGTGAATATAGATGAAGAATAAACAAATGAAAGGCTTAGTAATAGTACTTCTATTAGTAGCGGTATTAGTATTAGGTGTTGGTTATGCAGTAATTACTAATGTTACACTAAATGTAACTGGGCAAGCTTCAGCTACTACTGATGATGCTAACTTTGATGTTATGTTTGTAGGTACACCATCATTTAATAAGACTGGTGCGCAAGCAGATGCAACTATTACAGCAGCTATACAAGATGATTATACTGCTACAATTCAAGTTGGCGGTTTAAAACAAGTAGGTGACGTTGTTACTGCAACATATGAGGTTGAAAATGTTAGTCCAGAAGCTATTACGGCTAATTTATCTGCATTAGTAAATAATAGCAATACTGAATATTTTAATGTAACTTATTCTTTTGCAAATCCTTCAATAGCTCAAGGAGAAACAACAACTATTACTGTAAGTGTTCAATTAATTAAGGTAGTAGTTACTACTGATCAAACAGCTACTATTGATGTGACAATAACAGCAACACCACAAGGTTAGAAAATATTTTGTAGAAAGTAGGTAAGGAGTATATGAAGAATGATAGAGCTAGAATATATAGCTTGGAATTTGTAGTTATTCTTTTCTTATTCCTTGCTCTCTTTGTACCAAATGTATTCAAAAGTAGAATGGCAGTTGCTGCTTTTTTGTGTTTATTTGGTTTAATTACAAGGATCTTAATAAAAAGACGTAGTAATTATTCTATTTATCAAAAGAAAGAGTTTCGCTTATTAGTGTTTTTAGCAATATTATACTTAGTAATATTCTATATGTTTGGTATATATGCTGGCTTTGTACAGGCTAGTGTCAAATTTAGTTTTGGTAATATATTTAAATATATATTACCAGTTGGTTTGATTATAGTTTCTACTGAGTTTATAAGGGAAAGGTTTTTAACAGAGAAAACTATATTATCGCAAGTATTAACTTTTATATTTGGAGTATTAGTAGATTTAATTGTTTTTGCTAATATATACCAATTAAATAGTTTGAACGGATTCTTATTAGTACTTGGTTATGTGTTTTTTGCATCTTGTTCGAGTAATTTATTGTATAATTATATATGTAATAGATATGGTATGAAATCAGTAATTGTGTATAAAATTATAACGATTTTATATGTATATATTATTCCGGTTACTCCAGATTTATTTATATTCTTTAAGTCATTCTTTAGAATGATATATCCTTATTTAGTATATATTATTGTTGATAATATGTTTTCTAAGGTTAGGAAAGAAAATGCTATTTTAGTAGATAATAAAAGGAGCATAGTTAGTGGTGTTTTGGTGGTAGTTATGGTGCTAATGGTTATGTTAGTATCTTGTAGATTTCTATATGGACTACTAGTAATCGGATCTAGTTCTATGTCTAATACTATGGATAAAGGTGATGCTGTTTTATATAGAGAATATAAGAATAAAGATAACCTTGCTGTTGGAGATATCATAGTGTACCAAAAAGAGGATATTAAGGTTATTCATAGAATAATAGATATAGAATATATAAATGGGGGATATAGAATATATACAAAGGGAGATAATAACAAAGAAGCTGATGAAGGGTATATAAGTGATAATGATGTGTTGGGGGTTGCTAAGTTTAGAATTAGATATATTGGATTACCAACTTTATATTTAAGAGAATTGTTTGAGAGAGAATAAAGAGGTGTGATATATGGCATATAATAAAGAGGAGTTGTTTATTACAGATGATTCTAAGAAACGAAGAATCTACACAGTAATAGTTATTATTGTTTTATTGGTGTTAATAGGGTTGATATCTTTAAGATTACACGTAGTAAATAATAAAGAAACTGTTATTACTTATGATGAGGAAAGTAATTTAGATTATAAAGTTTATCTTAAAGATAATGATTACTTTGGAGATAAATACTTAGAAAAAGATAAGCAGTATATAGCTAGTTTAATTGATTATATAGATACATCTTTTGATTATGATTTAACTATTACTAATAGAAAAGAAGAGTATAATTATTCCTATAGAATAGATGCTGAAGTAAATGTAGTTAATAGTACTAATGATAATGTAATATATAATAATACTGAAACTTTAGTTAAGACTAAAAAAGGAATAGGTGTAGGAGATGAAGCTACACATATAAAAGAGAAGTTAAAAATAGATTATAATAAGTATAATGAGTTAATTAGTGAATTTGTTGATACTTATGATCTTAGCAATGTTAATAGTACTCTTTCAGTTAGTTTATATGTAGATTTCGATGGAGAATGTGATGCGAATTCTAAACATAGTAAGAAATCTGTAATTAAGTTGGTTATTCCTTTAACTACTAAGACTGTTGCAATTGATATGAGTACGGATGTAACTAATAATACTGGTAAGTTTATTAAATGTGATGAAAAGCATACTGTTATATTCTTAATATTAGGTATAGTAGCTATAGTTATAGCTATATGTGTATATGTTCAATTAATGAAATATATAGAAGAGAATAAATCTCCATTGGAAATGTATAATTCTAAGTTAAAGAAAATAATGAATAATTATGGTTCATTTATTCAAAAGATTAATAATGATTATGATATGAGTAAGTCGCAAATATTAAAAGTAGATTCTTTTGATGATATGTTAGAAATTAGAGATACTCTTCAAGCACCAATATTGATGCTAGAAAATCAGGAAAAGAATGGTGTATTCTTCATTATTCCAACTGCTTATAATGTTTTATATACATATGCCTTAAGGGTAGAAGATATTAAAACTGATGCATTTATGGAAGAAAAAGAAGGAGATTCTAAAGCGAAAACACCTAAGAAAGAAAAAGAATATACAGATGAATATATTACTAAACAATTAACTATGATATCTAGTCAACCAACTAATAAAGAAAATGTTATTGAAGGTAAAGATAGTAACGATGATTTATACTCACAAATAGAAAAGACTCAAGAATTTAGGATGATCTTAGAGGATGAAGAAATAAAAGAATTATTTGATAAGATAGATAATACTGATGTAGTTGATACTAAGAAAAGAAGAAAGAAAGCTAGAACTAAGAGTAAAGCTAAAACAAGTAAGCCAGCTAAAACTACTAAGGCTAGAACTACTAAGGCTAGAACTACTAAGAGTAGAACTACTAAGAAAACTACTAGTGGTAGAAAGAAAACTAAGAAAAGTTAGCAACAATCTTAAACCTCGTTTATACGGGGTTTTTGTTTGGACTTTTAGGGAAATATTTGTATTTATTTCAGTAATATGTTATACTACTGGGAGTTTGGGGGAAGAAAAAGTGAGTAATGTAAGTAATACTGGTGTAATAACTTATAAAGATATGTGTAATATGCGGCTTAGTGACTATAATAACCTTTTAAGTAAGGGAATAATCTATATTAATAAAGGGGAATATGTTGATAATTACAGCTATTTAAAAATGGCTGCTAATGTTGTAGAGAAATTAAGATTGCATGAATATAGAGGTAAAATTAATCTTCAAAGTGATTCTTTATATGACGTTTACTGTTCGGATTTTAGCCATATTGTTGGTATACTTGGGGATTTCACTATTAACGGGACATATACTTGGGATATTTTTGGTTATATTTTTGGTTTGTTGAAGGATAATAATGCTACTCTTGAAAGTAGAACATTTAATGATTTAGTTGTATTATGCGCAAAAATATCTAAGAGAGTGGAATACTATTTTGGCGGATTAGCTATAGAAGCTAAGTATGCTGAAGATATCATGATTATTAATGATTTGATTGACTATGTTCGGGCTTTACCATATTTGAAACGTGATAGTGAAGAACTACAAAAAAAAGTTTCCGAATTAGTTAATTGTAATCATAATATTGAAAAATTGAAAGTTGATTTGTTTTCCTCTAGTGCTGCAGAACAAAAAGAAGAAGATGATTCTATAATTATTAAAAGTTTTATTTACGAAATTGTAGATTTGTTATGGGAAAGTCGTAATCTAAATAATGATGAAGTGATTAGGGGATTAATTGATTTTTGTCCGGATGTCTCAAAATTAAGCGAACTTTTGCGATTCTATGATAAAACTTTGTGGCCTACAGAGAGTAAGAAATCAATGGGTAATAATGAAGATATAGTAGTTAATACTACATCTAATTCAGTACGCTTGAAAGATTATTTGGCTGCAGCTGCTGGAGCTAGAAGATTTTTTGTTTCTGAATTGTTACGATTTGCTGGTGTTCCAACATTTATGATGGGGTTAAATTGTTATGCCGTTAATAGATGCACTGGAGATGTTTTAGGTTTTGTGGTTCCTGAGGCTTGTAAAAGGGCTATAAAGTTTAATAGTATTTCTTATTTTAAGAATGATGATTGTTACTTAAGTATATTGAAAGCTAAGTCATCTGGCAACTTGAATGAGGTAGTTGAAAATCTAATTAGCATGTATTTCGAATGGGGTGTTAAAAGCAGAAAAACAAAAGATAATGCAATGATTTCTGCTCACAGGGATGTTTGTGGTCTTTTAGTAAGTATTTTAGTACATTTACCATTAGATCTTGTGGGAGAGAATCAAACTTTGGATGTAATTGTGAAGTGTGCTGATGGCTTGAAAGCTGATTTTGACAATGTTTATAGCATTTTTGATGATGTTATTTTGAGAAGAGATTTTATTGACAAGTTGTGTGGAATGATTGTAGATACTAAAAATAAGATGGGGTTTAAAGGTGCGGAACAATCCTTGGTTTTAAAATAATGGTGTTTAAAAAGGCTTAATAAATGTTTTATTAGGCTTTTTTGTAATTTGATTGCGATTGTTGCTTTAATATAGTGCGAATTGGGAAATTTGTTAACTTATATTTAAAAGTATAATAAATGAGATTTGATATTATTTATTAAATCTTTTTTATTATGATATAATTTATAATAAGAAAGAGTGATAGTATGAGTGATAAGACTTTTTTTGATGAAGAGACTGTAGAGAAAGTAAGAGAACATGATAAAACAGCGTATGCAGAAAGTAAAAGAAAAGAATCTTTTAATAAAATTAATACAGTGTCTCAGAGTTATAATGAGTATAATTATGCCAACGAAGAATTGTTAAAAGCGTTTGTAGATAAGAATTATTTGAAAATTATGAAAAATAAGTTTAATATATGGGCATTCTTATTTGGACCTTTATATTATTTATATAGAAAGATGTATATACATGGTTTTTTATTAACTTTATTTATGTCTATAGTTAATAGTTATTTTTTTAATATAGAAAAAACTATAGTAGTATGTATAGGTTTTTTATCTTTTGATATCTTATTGGCTGTAGCTATGGGTATATCTTTTAATAGAATGTATATAGGATATTGTATAAATAATATTCAAAGATATAAAAAAGAGTATCCTACTTTGAATACAATTGATATATGTAGGAAAGAAGGAGGAACCAGTGTTATCTTGGCTCTAGTATTTGGATTTATTATAATTGGTCTAGTTAATTTTATTATGACTTTATTCTAGGTGTTGTTAGTATAAAGAAAAATAGTAGTAAACCAATTATCTTACTTTTTTTGATAATAATAGTTTGTAGGAACAAGGTAAGAAGACAAGATCTAGATGAATAAGAGATTATTATAATGTTATTGGAGAAAAAGAATACAAAGGATGAAGTGAGGAAAAAATATGAAAGAGATTATAGCTTTAGTATTATTTATTCTAATGTCTATATTGATGTTTGTGTTTAGTAATAGGAGAGAATATACAGCTTTGTTATGTGCCTTAGTGTATGTGTTGTTGGGAATATTACCAGCAGATAATATAGTAAAAAGTATAGATTTTAATGTTTTGTTTATGATGAGCGGAACTATGATAGTGGTGTATTATTTTATAGAAAGTAGGATGCCAGTATTAGCCGGTAATTTGTTTGTATGGGGGCAATATGGAAAGGTGTAGATGGGTTAATCTTAATAATCCTTTATATATTAGATATCATGATGAAGAATGGTGTGAACCTAAATATGATGATCAAGTATTATTAGAATTATTAATACTTGAAAGTTTTCAAGCAGGATTGTCTTGGGAATGTGTATTAAATAAACGAGAGGCATTTAGAAGCGCCTACGATATGTTTGATTTGGATAAAATATGTAATTATGATAATAATAAGGTAGAAGAGTTACTTAGTAATAAAGATATAATTAGAAATAGATTAAAGATAATAGCTAGTATTAATAATGCTAGAGTATTTAAATGTATTAAGAAAGAATACGGAAGTTTTTCTAAGTATATATGGTCTTTTTCTAATAATAAAATAGTATATGAAGACTTTAGTGTTACTACTAATAGTTTATCGGATAAGATATCTAAAGATTTATATAAAAGAGGTATGAGATTTGTTGGAAGTACAATAATATATTCTTATTTACAAGCTATTGGGGTTGTTTATTCGCATAGTAGAGAATGTTATAAGTATAAAGATATTGCTAATAAGTAAAAAAAGGGATAAAATATTAAGTGGAATTGCCCAATAGCCAAGTGGTAAGGCATCAGGCTCTGAACCTGACATTCCGTAGGTTCGAATCCTACTTGGGCAGCCAATTGATTATTTCACGTAGTTTTCACATAGAAAACATATTGTGTTCATATATGAATAGTATGATGTATTTGTACTAGGAAGAAATAGTACAAAAACGTCATATAAACTCTCTATAAACGTTTGAGATGGATTGCTATCCATCTTTTTTTGCTTTATAATTGTTTTTAAGGGTGATAGATGTGAATGATAATAAAAATCTTATATTAGGTAGTATAGCTATAATTGTAGTAGTTATAGTGGCTGTAGTATTGTTTTTACCTAAAGGAGATGCCAATAATGTTAAGACATCTATTGTAGATGTAAATATATATATTCATCATGATAAAACTGAGGATACGGAAGGATATTATTCTAAATGTAAAGTATCTACTGAAGATTTAGTTAAGATAAGAAATGCTTATGAGGAAAGAAAGAACTTTACTGAAGATAATAGAGTTACAAGTATGAGTATTAATGGTGATTATAAAGTAATTGTAGGAAATAATTATATGGCTTTTGATAAAGAAAGTAACAATATAGTTTATGATAGTGAATATAATTCCTTATTTGAGTTTAAAAGCAATATATATGATTTGGTTATAAAGGCTTGCCAATAGTTTTAATATTATTTGGAGATTGTTATGGAAAAATATACAATGATAGATAAAATGGTTTTATCAGATGATGTCTTAGCAATGCGTCAAGTTCTTGCTTTAAGAAATAGGGTGATGGGTTCAAAAAAAATAGAGAATATGACCTTAAAGCTGTTTTGACGGATTTTGCAGATAATGAATGTGTAGTATATGGAACTTTTATAGGTGGCTACTTAGTTGCGGAAGTGTTTTTAAAAAAGTTGACTACGCCTAATGAAAAAGAAAATGTTTTGTTAATTGATCGTGTGATAGTTCTACCAGAAGTGAGACATAGAGGCTCAGCTACTTAATTAATACATTTTGTTTTGGGTGATATAGAAAAGATAAGTGAATATTTTGGATGTACTTTTGATAGAGTAGTATTGGTTCCTAGTGTCGATTATGAAGAGAGTTTATTTAGGGAATTTGGCTTTAAGACAACCTCTGATAGTGAGTTTAGAGAAGATACTTTAGAAAGGAAATTGTAGTAATATGATTAAGAAAGTAATAATTAGTATAGTAGTTTTAGTTTTGTTATTTATTAGTACAGGATGTACTAGTAAAAATATTGTTAGAAGTGGACATGGAGATATGGTGTTAGAATATACTAGTCAGTCTTTATATGGGACTATGGAAGATAGTAATAATATTTATTATATTAGATTATATGATGATAAGACTATTAATGTAGGTAATAATAATACTAACCAAAAAGTGGATGTCGATTTTGAGACTTATCAAAAGATTATTAATTATGCTTTTTCTAGTTCTTTTGTAAATCTTAATGAGGACTTAAGTGATAAAGGCGTTATGGATGGAAGTAAGCAGTTTATTACTTTATATTTTGAAGATGGATCTAGTAAGAAAATAGGTGGAAATAATCCTTCTAATAAATCATTTAAGAAATTATATAAAATGTTAGTAGAAGCATGTGAAGATTTGGAGGAAAAGTAATGAAGGTATTACTATGTAAAAGTTGTGGAGCAAGAGTAATAGTAGATAAGGATTGTAATTGTCCTTGTGGAATAGTATGTTGTGATGAAAAGATGATGGAATTAAAACCTAATAGTGTTGATGCCGCAATAGAAAAACATGTACCAGAATATACTATTAATGGAGATAATATAGAAGTAGTAGTTAATCATGTAATGGAAGATGATCATTATATAGAATGGATTGCTATGGAAGTAGATAATAAACTATATAAAGTGGATTTTAAACTGGGAGAAGAGCCTAAAACATTGTTTAATTATATTCCTGGAAGTACTTTATATGCATATTGTAATAAGCACCTTTTATGGAAAAAGGATGTAGAGTAAAAGATCGCTATTATAGCGATTTTTTTATCATGAGTTTGTAGTGAAAATGAGTTATAAGACGATGAAAAGATGATTCAATATTTGTTAAAAATTATATAATGTGATATTATGGTTATAGAGAAGAGGGGGATTGTATGAGCATATCTGTTAATGCGTTAAATAACATGGGGGTTACTTCTATCAATGACCTTTTACATGATCCTAATAGAACGAAAATCTACGCGTACTTGAAAGACCGTTGTAAATCAAGAGAATGGGCTCCTGAGCCTATATTAAATAATCCTTATGGTAGTTTATGTAAAGTTGTTGATGGGAGAGGAACTGTTAGTTTTATAGGACAACTTATGCGAGGCGGAAATTTTGATCTTGATTTTAGTTTAGCTGATAAATGGATGGATAAATATGGTAATGGTGGACCTTATATTTTTGTTTCTAACCATTCTAATACACATGACTTTTTTGTTGTTCAAGAGTTTTGTAAAAAATATGATATTCTAATAAATGTGTTAGTTGCAACTGATTCTTTAGATTTACTTTCTAAGATTATTTTTGATCTAGGAAGAGCAATAGGAATAGATCGTCAAGTTTTAGAATCCTGTCTAGCCGGGTTGTTTTCAATGGCTAATCGATTGGAAAATGGCGAGTCTGTTTGGATGTTTTTAGAATCTACTTGGAACTTACGTCCTGATATTGCAATGTTAATGATTAAGATTGGAGCTATTATACTATCGTATATTACAGGAAGAAAGATAGTACCTGTAGATTTAGAGTATGTTGAGTCAAAAAAAATATGGCTAAGCGAAAAAGATTTGTATGAAAAAGTAATATTTAATCCTGGGGAACCAATTGCTCCTAATGTTGAAATTGGGGAGATTCAACAATGTCAAATGTTATATGAGGCAATGTGTGAGTTGAGAGTAAAACTACATGCTGAAGCGGGAATAAAAGACTTATGGAATTGTGACGTTTTCCCTTTTGAACAGTTTAAGAGATATTTGGATCGTGTTAAACTTTCAAAGGGCATGGGAGGCTTTTACTATGATTCTTATGGGGAACTTCCGAATGTTCGTGGGGGATGGCCTAATGAGTATGTTTATGATGCCAAAAGAGGATTAGCTGTTCCTGGTCAGGTTTTAAAAGATCTTGATGAAAATGGTGAACCACAGTATGAATTATTTGGTGATGATGTTTTCAAAGTGCCTGTAAAGAAATATCCTGTTGAAGCACCACCTGTTAGGACATTTGTTTATGTACCAGATGGAAAAATTCCCTTAAAATAAAAAATATATGATATACTACTAGTAGAGAAGGTGGAGTCAATTGAAGAATTTATACTTTCCTATTAGTGGTTTTTTTTGCGTATTGTTAGTTTTTATAATCTTTTTTGTGAAAGATAAAAAAGAGAGTGAAGAAACCAAGATATATGGTTATATGATTATAAGTACTTTAATAGATCTTGTTTTAGCAATAGTTGTTATTACTCTTGGATATTATGATAAAGGGCAATTTCAATTCTATATAAGGCTTTTGAATAAAATTGATTTTATTCATTATATAATTTGGCCTACATTAGTTTTTTTGTATGTTTTTTATGTAGGATTTGAGAATAAGAATAATTATACGAAAGTTAGGAATGTTGTTTTTGTCTTAGATATTATTTTTATTATTGTAGAATTCCTTTTGCCAATTAAAATAATAAATGAAAATGGGGCAATGGGTGTAATTGGAATCTCAACTTATTTTGTTTATTGTGTTGCTTTGTTATATTTTGTTTTATCTATATTTATAATGTTCTTTAAAATTGCCAAAAAGAAATATAGTTCTAAATTTATACCATTTTTTGTCTTAGCTATCTTTATGGTTATTGCTGGTATAGTTAGAGTTGTTGATCCCACGCTATTAGTTATTTCAGCTATCATTGCTTATATAGATTTGATTATGTATTTTACTATTGAAAATCCCGATGTTAAATTGTTAGAGCAGGCAGAAATGGCTCAGAAACAAGCAGAGAAAGCTAATAGAGCTAAGAGTGATTTCTTATCTAGTATGTCTCATGAGATAAGAACTCCTTTAAATGCTATTGTTGGGTTATCTGAGGATATAGGTAGTTATGATGATGTGCCTAAAGAGCTAGAAGAAGATGCTCAGGATATAATCAGTGCCTCTAAGACTTTATTAGAGATAGTAGGGAATATACTTGATATTAGTAAAATAGAGAGTGATAAAATGGAGATAGTATTTACTCCATATAATCCTAGAGAAGTATTTGATGAGGTAGCAAGGATAGACGCAACTCGTATTGGAGATAAACCTATTAATTTTCATACAAGTATTGCTGAGGATTTACCTTATGAGTTAATTGGTGATAAGAAGCATATGAAGGAGGTTGTTAATAATCTTCTAACTAATGCTATTAAGTATACTGATCGTGGAGATATTTGGTTTGATGTAAAATGTATTAATGACAAGGAGAAAACCAGATTAATAATTAGTGTTAAGGATACTGGAAGAGGTATTAAATCAGAAGATATAAACAGGTTATTTACTAAGTTTGAAAGACTAGACATAGAAAAAAATTCAACTACTGAAGGTACAGGATTGGGTCTTGCTATTACTAAGAGCCTAGTTGAAATGATGGGTGGAAAGATTAATGTAGAAAGTAGATATGGAGAAGGGTCTATCTTTGTAGTTAGTATCTCACAAAAGATTAGTTGTATGGTTAAGCCCGAATTAAGTGGAACACAAAAGTTAAATCTTAGTAGTGTTGGAGAATCCAGTTATGATTATAAGAGAGTTTTAATTGTTGATGATAATAAGTTGAATATTAAAGTAGCTAGAAAAGCATTGGAAAACTTTGATTTAATATTAGATGAGTGTTATAACGGAGAAGAATGTATTAAGAAAGTAATAGAAGATAAAAACTATGATTTAATATTAATGGATATTATGATGCCAGTAATGAGTGGAGAAACGGCCTTAAGAAATCTTCAAGAAATAGATGGATTTAATATACCAGTTATAGCGCTAACAGCTGATGCTGTTGCGGGAGCTAAAGAAAAATATGAGAGCGAAGGATTTTATGATTACATTCCTAAACCATTTTCTAAAGCACAAATAAAAGAAAAGTTAGACAAAGTATTTAAGAATAAAGAGAGTGCCGAGGATAGAGAAAAAATGTGGGAAGATGCTCCTACTGTTGTCATTGGTAATGGCGAAGACAAAGAGGTGAATATAGGTGAGTAATAGAGAAGTAAAGAAATTATATCGAAATATAGAGAACCAAGTAATAATGGGGGTGTGTTCTGGTCTTGCTGACTATTTGGTAATGGATGTAAATATAGTTAGACTTGGAACAATAATAATAGCTATTATTTTTCCACCATTATTATTCGTATATATTGTTGCTGGATTGATGTTACCAATAAAACCACAATATAAAGATGCTAAAATAGTCGAAGAAAAGGAAAAATAAGTTTTCCTTTTTGTGTTAATTAACAGTCAAGGTTTTTATAAATTTGACTTGGCTTTAAATTAATAATACAATTTTTATATGAAGAGGGATTGTATGCAAAATAAACATAGTTTAAAACTTAGAAAAGAAATAATGTTTAGTATTCCTATAGCTATATGTTTAGCATTAGTTATTGGCTTGCTTTTAATAAATACCAGGAAAGCTAATTTAGATGTGAGTAAGAGTGTTGAAGTTAAAAGCAATAATAAACTAGACAATAAATTAGCGGAGGATAACGAAGAAAGTGTGTCTACCTCTGGTACTTTATTAAGTGATAACCAATATATAAAAGCGTATAATAAGTATAAAGAACAAAGGCTTATAGATAATACTGTTGCTTATTATGCAGATGTATTTCATTTAGATGTAAATAAGGTTGTATCTTTAGCTAGACAGTTTACAAATAATTATGAAAGGGAGGATTATAAGACGACATTTTCTATTAAAGAAGGAGATGGAACTTTTAGTTCTCAAGAGGCTGGTATAGTTTATTTTGTTAGATATTTATATAGAAATCCTAGAGCTTATGGTACTACTGCTGCTGAAATAGGAGATAAAGGCATAATAACTACTGCTGATAAAAAAGAAAATGGACATATTGTGTTAGATAATGGTTTAACTTTTGAACAGTATTTCTCCAGGATATGTGAGATGTTTGGTGTTAATAAAGTATTGGCTTTAGCTATTGTATATCACGAGAGTGGCGTTATGACTAGTGGATTATTTCGATACAGTAATAATATGGGTGGACTAAGAGCTAATGTTGAATATTTTAAGTTCCCTTCATTAGAGGCAGGGACTATATGCTATGTATTTACTTTAAAAGGAATATTAGATCGCAATGGATTGGACTCTTTCCAATCTAGTAGTGTATCTGCTATATCTGGTATTTATGTTCATGGTACTGCAAGTCAACCGGCACCTGATTGGGTTAGTAAAGTATTATATTATATGGGTAGAATAGAAAGTAATAATGTGTTTGCATAAGATAGTTAAACTATCTTTTTTTATTGCGTATAAATACTGAAAATTAAGTTTTCAGTATTTTTTTGTTACTTTTTTCACTTTTTCTTCACAAATTATTTGACAAAACCCTTTTTTGCGATTAGTATATGGACTTAACAATTTTTATAGGCATAGTGTGGCCTTAAAGATTTGCATATATTTTAGGGGGAAAGGGTTTTATGAAAAGAAAAAATCTAAAAACTAACAATAGCGAAAAGCTATTTGCATTTGTAGTTTTTACAATTGCATGTATTTTTGGGTTAATCTATGCGATGAATCCAAATGTTTTTAGCAGCCTTGTAATTAACAGAGGTTATAAAGCTGCAGGTACTGTGCCTGATCATACTAAAGGCTTAATTGCTAATGGTGATGGTACGTACAAATTATCTTTAGACGTGAAAGGAGAGGCAGAAAAGAAGACTCCAAAAGTTAACGTAATAGTTATTGTTGATAGATCTGGTAGTATGGGTGACAAAGTAGTTACTTATAGATATAATGCTACTAATTCTACTGATAGCGGGCTTTATGGGTTAGTTGATGGAGAATATGTTCCATTAACAAGACAATGGAGTTTTAATGGTTATCTTTTCTATTATAATAATACACGTTATAATGGGCAACGTTATAGAAGAGAAGAAGTTACTTCAAATGAGACACGTATGGATTCCACTAAAACTGCTGTTAACAGTTTGGCATCTACACTTCTTGCATATAATGGAAAAGATGGTAATCCATCAGATACCGTTGAGATGGCTTTAGTTACATTTGCAACAACAGCTCAAACAACTCTTGGAGAGACAACGTCATCTACTACATTTACCAATGCTGTAAATAATATATCTGTAGCTACTGGTAATGCAGCAGGAACTAACTGGGAAGCAGCTTTAAAACAAGCAAATACTATTTCATTTGGTTCTAATGATAACGATCCAACATTTGTTATATTCTTCTCAGATGGAGCACCAACATTCTATGATAGAAATAATGGTGGAACTAATGGAACAGGTCATGAAGAAGAACCTAATATGGCTAATAGTTATAATGCTGCAACTGATGATGCTAATACTTTAGCAACTAAAGTTGGAACAAATAATTTCTACACAATATTTGCTTTTGGTAAAGATTATGGTGCAACTTATATGACTAATCTTACAACTGCTGCAGGAGCTCCAAGTGGAAACAATTATTCTGCTTCAGATACTACAGCATTACAAAATGCCTTCAATGATATTTTAACTAAAATAGAGATGGCCGGTATTGCTAATGCAACAATAAACGATGGTACAACTCATAATGTTAAAACTACATCTGGTCAAATAGCAAATCTATTGGAAGTAGATGAAGATAGTTTTAAATATTATAAAGATGATGTTGAATGGATTACTGCTCCAAAAGCAACATTTAATAAAACAACTGGTGAAGTTGAATGGGATTTATCTTCACTTGGTGTTCTTGAAAATGGTGTAACATATAAAGTTACATTTGATGTTTATCCATCTCAATATACTTATGATATAGTTTCAGAAATAAAAAATGGTGACTTGACTTGGTTATCATTAGATGAAAATGTTAGAAAGTATTTAGATGCAAATGGAAATTTAATGACTAATACTTCAGCTACATTACACTATAAGGATACTAGAGTTGGAGATCAACCTAAAACAGCTGATTATACAAATCCAAAGCCAGTAGAAACTGAATTCTTTAAAATTGGTGCTAAGAAAAATTGGGTTAACTTACTTGATGACAAAGTACAAAATGATAAAGATTTAATTTTAACTGTTACTAGAGATGGAGAAGAATTCCATGAAGTAACATTAAATAAGAATAATAATTATACAATAGATGCAACAAGTGCTAGTGCTATTCATATAGCTCCAGGATTAATGAAGATTGTATTAGACGAGAGTACTAATAATAAATCTATTAGAATATTAGATGCTGGCCATGATTACACATTTAAGGAATTAGATGGCGATTATTATAACTGGGATATTAAAACAGAAACTGTTCATCCTATGATTATAGATGGACAATTAAAAGATCTAGTATTAGTAGATGAAAATTTATTAAATGAACATCCTGAATATGCTATTCCTTCAGCTATGGGTGATAATACATATTATCAAGCTGATGAAAATTCTTTAGAATATGTAAAAATAAACGGAAAAACATATATAATTAGATCAAATAAAGCAATTACTATTGATGCAACTAATAATCGTAGAAGTAATTTAAATATTGTTAAGAAAGTAGATGGAGAAGATGCTCCAGCAGATGCTAAATTTGATTTTAGTATTACAGTTACTGATCCTGGAATTGGTAATGATAGTATTTATTTAACAGTATTTGATACAAATGATTGTGATGCAGCTACAGGATTGTGTAAAGTAATTGATTTAGATGATGTAGATGGTTGGACAAAAGAACCTGGAACTAATTGGTCAGGATATTACTATGCTCCAAGTGGAACAGCATTTAATGTTCAATTACAAGATGGATGGAATGTATTAGTTACTAACCTTACTGATGAAGCAACATATGTAGTTACTGAGGGGGATGAAGATGGAAATCTACCTGCTAACTTCGTATTTGATGCAAGTAAGAGTAGTGTAACTGCAAATAATAGAAATGGAGATATTACTAATCCAGCTCTTGTTTATACTATAGGAGATCAAACAATATCTGGTTCAATTGATAGAGATAATGCTTCTTATACTGTAGAAGTAACAAATGTTTATCAATTAGTTGATATAGAAGTTAATAAAAAATGGGAAGATCATGATAACCAAGATGGTAAAAGAGGAAATGGAGCTGAATTCTATCTATATGCAGATGGAACTAAAGTTAATGGTCAAACAGCTACAATAGCTACTGACGGAACGGTTTCATTTACTGGTTTACCAAGGTTTAATGGTAAAAAAGAAATTAAATATACTGTTGTTGAAAAAGCAATGGATGGTTATGAAACAACACCAGCTGCAGCACTTACTACAGGTGTTGAAGATGGAGGAACAATTACAAATACTCATGAACCAGCAACTACTTCATTAACAGTTAAGAAAACTTGGTCTGATAGTAATAACCAAGATGGTAAGAGAAATACTGTTAATGGGAAAATAACATTATATGACAATAATGGAAAAGTAGAATTAGAAGATCAAGATACAACTGTAGATGTTTCTACTAGTGATAATTGGTCAATGACATGGAATAATCTACCAGTATATAATGGTGGACAACCAATAATCTATTATGTTGAAGAAACATATAATACTAATAGTGGTTATAGTAAATCTGGAGACGGAAGAGCTAATGGTATAACTGCTAGTGAAAAAGATAATCTTGGAACTATTACTGTAACTAATGAATATTCTCCAGAAACTACAAGCGTTTCAGTAGCAAAATCTTGGGAAGATAATAATAACCAAGATGGTAAACGTCCAAAGACAGTAACATTTAAGTTAAGTAATGATGATACAATTACATTAGATGGAACTGCTGATAAAGATGGAGAAGATAAAGCTTGGGTAGCAACATTTAAGAATTTACCTAAGTATGAAAATGGTCAAGAAATAGAATATACAGTAGTTGAATCATCAAGTGATTCTAACTATACTGTATCATATGGTACAAATGGTGAAAAATACGCAGTAGATGGAGGAACAATTACAAATACTCACACACCTGAAACTACTGAAGTATCAGTAACTAAGAAGTGGAATGACAATAATAACCAAGATGGTAAACGTCCAAAGACAGTAACATTTAAGTTAAGTAATGATGATACAATTACATTAGATGGAACTGCTGATAAAGATGGAGAAGATAAAGCTTGGGTAGCAACATTTAAGAATTTACCTAAGTATGAAAATGGTCAAGAAATAGAATATACAGTAGTTGAATCATCAAGTGATTCTAACTATACTGTATCATATGGTACAAATGGTGAAAAATATGCAGTAGATGGTGGAACAATTACAAATACTCATGAACCAGCAACTACTTCAATAACTGTTACTAAGACATGGAACGATAATGATGACCAAGATGGTTATAGATCAAAAGTAAATGCTCAAGTACAATTGTGGCAAATGGTTGATGGAACTAAATCAGCTGTTAGTGGAAAAGTAGCAACTGTTCCAACTACAGATGGTAGAGTTACTGTATTTGAAGGACTTCCTGTATATAAAGATGGAAAACAGATTACATACTATGTTGAAGAAACAATGGATAAAGTAGATGGTAATGACGTTTATAATATTACAGGTGTTGAAACTGAATTACTTGCTAAAGAAGGAAACAGTGGAACTATCGCGATAACAAACGAACATACACCAGATACAGTAAATATTAAAGGCTATAAGAAATGGTTTGATGCAGATAATCAAGATGGTATGAGACCAAGTAAACTTATAATTAATGTACATTCTGATGATCCTGAAGCTAAAGATCCAATTAAGACAGTTGAGATATTTGGAACTAATGATGGGGATTCATTAAATGTATGGTCATATATAGTTGAGGGATTACCTAGATATAGAAATCAGGGTATACCAAATGTATATACCGTAACAGAAGAATATCCAAAGGAACCAGCAGATGCTGATTATAAGTACTCAGAAGAATATAGTTTCAAGTATGATGAAAAAGATAATTATATTCTTATAAATACACATGAAACTAAATCTACTGAAGTAGAAGTTACAAAAAAATGGTCTGATGAAGATGATCAAGATGGTTTAAGACCTAATTCAATCTATTTAACATTATATGCTGATGGCGAAGTTGTTGATGGATATGAAAAGGTTGAAGTAAAACCAGATGATAAAATGACTAGTCCATGGACATATAGTTTTACTGGATTAGATATGTATAGCAATGGTCAAAAGATAGTTTATACAGTAGCCGAAGTTCCTAACGAAGAGGGAGACGAACCTGTTCCAGGTTATAGTGCTAATATCGTATATTCTAATAATAACTACAGTGTTGAAATCACTAATACTCATACACCTTCTAAGATTACTATAAAGGGTACTAAAGTATGGGATGATGATGAAGATGAAGCGGTTATGAGACCTGATTATATCAATGTAAGATTAACTAAGAATGGTGAAGAAACTGATATAGTTAAAGAAGTAACTGCTGATAGTGAAGATAATTGGTCATTTACATTCAATAATCTTGATGAGTTTGAAGATCATGGTACACCAATAGTTTATGGTGTTATAGAAGAATATCCTGAAGATTATGAATTTACAGATTTATATAAAGTCAATATTTCTGGTATAACTAAGGAAACTAATGGTGAAGTTACTACCGAAGAAGAAAATGATAACGAAAATAATTATATCGTTACTGTAACAAATAAATATGTTCCTGAATATGTATCAATTAGTATTAATAAGATTTGGGATGATGAAAACGATAATGACGGAATGCGTCCTAAATATATAGTTGTTAATTTACTAGCTGATGGTGTAGTAATTAAGAGCGAAAGAGTTACTGCTGATAGTAATTGGGGAGTATCATTTACAGAATTACCAAAATATCAAAATCATAAAGCAGTAGTTTATACTATTACTGAAGATGTTGTAGATAATTATAAATCTACAATAGAGGTAAATGCTGATAATACAGTAATTACAATCACTAATAAACATGATCCTGAGAAGACTAAGATTAGTGGTCAAAAGACATGGCAAGATGATGAGAAGAATCTTGAAAAGAGACCATCAACTATTACAATAAAAATATATGCTGATGGTGTATATCTACAAACTATTACTGTAAGTAACCAAACTAATTGGAAATACTTAATAGAAAATCTATATAAGTATAAAGATGGTAAAGAGATTACTTATACTATAGTAGAAGATGAAGTAGAAGATTATACAAGTGTTGTTAATGGTTATAATATTACTAATTACTTTACAGGTGGTACTGGTGAGGTTGTTCCTCCTAATACTAGCGTAGATGTTAATACTGGTAATTATATAATTGATAATAGTGCTAATCTTGTATATGTGTTCTTAGTAACAATACTACTTGGAGCTTTTAGAAGATATATAAAATATAATAATTAAAAGAATGTAGAGTAATCTACATTTTTTTTGTATAATTATTATGGTGATAGTATGAATATCTTTAAACTATTTAAGGATGATAAATTTGATAAGATGGATGTTATTAACATATTAATTATGGTAATGATAAGTAGTGGAGTATTTGGTTTTATATATGAAGTATTATTCTATAGAATAGATTTAGGATATTTTGTAAAAAGAGGTTCTACTTATGGACCATGGGTTCCTATATACGTATTTGGTGGATTATTTATTGCTTTAGCAACTTATAAATATAAAGATAATCCCTTATTAGTATTTTCTATTGGAGCTTTAGTAAGTGGTTTATTAGAGTATATATCGGGATATGTATTTGATAAGTTTTATAATTTAAAGTTATGGAATTATAGTAATGAGATATGGAATTATGGGAATATAAATGGATATATTTGTTTAAGGTCAGTATTATTCTTTGGTTTTTCTTCTTTGATACTTATATATATCTTAATTCCTATTGTAATTAAGATAATTAAGAATAATAATAAAAGAGAGGTTGGAATTGTATCTTATTTATTATTGATTATGTTTATATTAGATATGATTTTATATAATATTTATCATTAATGGTATATAATAAAGCTAGGAAGTGGTTTTATGGATATTGATAAAATAGTAAGAAGTAGACATTCTGTTAGAAAATATTTATCTAAAAGTATTGAAGAAGACAAAGTAAAAGAAATAAATAATATGATTGATAAGATAAATAAAGAAAATGACTTAAATTTTCAATTAATACTTAATGAAAGAGATGCATTTGCTAAGTTTTGTTTAAACTATGGTAAATTAAACGCAAGTAATTATATAGCATTGGTGGGTAAGGATAATAGTGACTTAGATGAAAAGATTGGTTATTATGGCGAAATGTTAGTTATTAAGGCTCAGGAACTTGGGTTAAATACTTGTTGGGTAACAGGCTCGTATAGTAAAAGAGAAGTAAAAGCGATAATAAATAATAAGGAAAAACTAGTTGGGGTAATTGCAATCGGTTATGGAGAAACACAGGGGTTAAAGAGAAAAAGTAAAAAATATAGTGAAGTATCTTATACAAATGAAGCTCCTGATTGGTATAAAAAGGGAGTAGAATATTCTTTATTAGGTCCTAGTGCAATGAATCAACAAAAGTTTAAGTTTGAATTATTAGATAATAATAAAGTAAGAATAACTCCCGGAGTAGGTCTTATTAATACTAAGATAGATATGGGTATAGCTAAATATCAGTTTGAATTAGGGGCCGGTAAAGAGAATTTTACTTGGGATAATTAAGAAAAAAATTGACAGTTGGGGTATTAAATGGTATTCTATGTTTGTAAATTGATGACTTGGAGTAAGTAGTTACTTAGGAATTTTATAGAGAGTTAGTGGTTGGTGGAAACTAATATGAAGTAAGTAATGAATGGACCAAGGAGAGGTTCTCAGAAGTTAGTATGAGAATACGGAAGTTTCTACCGTTATAGAGAAACATATATGTTAGTATATGATAATTAGGTGGCGCAAATTCTTTGTCCTATTATTGGGATGAAGTTTTTTTTAGGAGTTGATAACGTGGTTATATTAAGTAAACGATGGTACACTATTATTTAAATAATAGAATAATAGAAAGAAGGAAAATAAAATGGGAAATATAATATTAACAGGAGATAGACCTACAGGTAGATTACATATTGGACATTATGTAGGTAGTTTAAAAAATAGAGTAAGATTACAAAATGAAGGTAATTATGATGAAATGTATGTTTTTATTGCAGATGCTCAGGCATTAACGGATAATTTTGATAATCCAGATAAAGTAAGAGAGAATATTAAGGAAGTAGCTTTAGATTACTTGGCGGTTGGATTAGATCCAAGTAAGTGTACAATGTTTATCCAATCTATGATACCTGAATTAACAGAGTTAACATTTTACTATATGAATTTAGTTACGATAGCTAGATTACATAGAAATCCGACTGTTAAAGCAGAAATTGAACAAAAGGGGTTTGAAGAGAGTATTCCAGCTGGATTCTTTACTTATCCAGTATCCCAAACGGCCGATATAACAGCTTTTAAAGCTAATTTAATACCAGTTGGTGATGATCAATTACCAATGATTGAACAAGCTAGGGAAATAGTTAGAAAGTTTAATAGTATTTATGGAGATACTTTAGTTGAACCGGAAGCAGTATTACCTGAAGATGAAAGATGCTATAGATTAGTTGGTATAGATGGTAATGCTAAGATGAGTAAATCATTAGGTAATTGTATATATTTAGCTGATAGTGAAGAAGATATAAAGAAGAAAGTATTTAGTATGTATACTGATCCTAATCATATTAAGATTGAAGACCCTGGTAAGATAGAGGGGAATGTGGTATTTACTTATTTAGATATATTTTGTAAGGATGAAGATTTTGATAAGTATTTACCTGAATATAAGAATCTAGATGAATTAAAAGCGCATTATCAAAAGGGTGGACTTGGAGATATGAAGATTAAGAAGTTTTTAAATAGTATTTTACAAGATGAATTAAGACCTATTAGAGAGAGAAGAGAACAGTACGAAAAGAATCTAGATGAAGTATATAGGTACTTACAAGAAGGAACAAATAAAGCTAGAGAAGCGGCAGCTCGGACTTTAGAAGAAGTTAGAAGTGCAATGAAGATAAACTACTTTGAATAGGGTGATATGATGAAATATAAAGAGGTAAAGGGAGCTAAGAGAATATTAACTAATAGTGATTATTTAATTAGTAAGCCTTATGAATTAAAGAATAAATGGTATGAAGAGTTTGGTAATAAGAATCCTATATGTTTAGAATTAGGTATGGGTAGAGGAGAATTTATTATTAATATGGCTAAACAATATCCTAGAATAAACTTTATTGGCTTAGAACTAAACGAATCACAAACAGCTACGGCTGTTAGTAAAATAGGTAAACAAGATATCCCTAATTTAAGAGTAATATGTGCAGATGCTCAAGATATTGATAAGATGTTTGGAAAAGAAATAGATACGATATATCTTACTTTTTCTGAACCTTGGCCTAAACCTGTAGATGAAAAGAAAAGATTTACGCATATTAATTATTTAAAATTATATGATAAAGTATTTAAAAAAGATAAACATATAGTACTTAAAACCGATAATAAAGTATTATTTGCTTATTCACTTGAAACACTTTCCCAATATTGGTATGAGTTTAGAAAAGTTAGTATGGATTTGAATAATGATGAGAGAAAAATACCTAATATAATGACAGACTGGGAAATAAAATGTAATCATGATAAAAAACAAATATACTATGTAGATGCTTATTTTAAAGGATAGGAAGAAAATACAATATTATTTGTTTTTTTATATATTAAGTTTTTGTTTAAGGAAATTTTCTATTTAATAATCTTTTTTTAGAGTTAGAATGATTTTAAAATTTAATAAGAGAAAATAAGTATGTTTTTACTTATTTTTTTATTGTTTTATGGTATTATATATAATAGGTGGTAGTATGAAGAGTAGGAGAGTTAAAAATGTTATTTTTTTATTAGCTATACTTTTATTTGTATTATCATTATTTATTTATAGATTAAGTAACTCTAGTAAAGAGGTTAATATAGATAATGTACTTAGGAGTAATGATTATTCTTATCTTCCTAAGGAAGCTATAAGATATATAAAAGAAGTTTATGAGAATAGTGGAGAGATAGTACTAACTGAGAAGAACAAAAAAAAGAATGAACCCTATCTAAATCCTCAATTTGTAGAATACCTAGTAATGAGTGAAGAAGAGAAAAAGGAATTAGAAGTAATTCCATTTGATTATGTAATTGATTATGTGGAAGTAGATAATAGAAAAGAAGAGAGTTCTCCTAGCACATATAATTTAGAAAATGTTAATGGATATAATTATTTGACGCCATTTAAGAATCAACAATCTCTAGGGGTTTGTTGGGCTTTTGCAACTGTTGAGAATGCGGAAACATTTTTAATGAAAGAGAGTAACACTTCTTATAATAGCAATATACAAACTTTTTCTGTTAGACAAATAGACTATGCTACGTCTATAGATGGGTTATCTAATTATGATAATTTTAGTGATTATGGTTATAGAGATTTAGGTAGTGGTGGTAATACTTATATGGCTAATACTATATTAGCTGATGGAGTATCATTAATTGATGATAGTTATTTGCCTTATAATACGAGCCTAACTAAAAAGCCAGTAGCTAATGTCCTTAGTTATATTAAGTCTTCATATGAACTAAATTCTAGTGTTTTAATACCGGAATTAGAAGAGGGAGCATCTTCATCTACTATAGATAGTTATGTAAATGATATAAAGTCACATATAATTCAATATGGTGGTCCTTATGTGGGAACTTTTGCTCCAGAACAACCTTGTTCACATACTGATAATAATGGTAATAGTATAATAAGAGTGGATGGAACTTGTACTGAGTCTGGTGGACATGCGATGCAGATAATCGGATGGAATGATAACTATTCTTATTCTTATTGTACTGTTAATAATACTCATTATGCTAGTACTAATAGTATTTGTAATAATAAAAGTATAACTAATGGTACAGGAGTATGGATACTTAGAAATTCTTGGGGAGCATCTCATACTTATAGGTATGCTTATTTGGCTTATGATTCTTTAAAAACTAGTATATCTTTTATTACTTCTTTAACTAGTAGTTCTAATAGAGCTTGGGATAATGTTTATCATGAGAATCCGTATAATCCATATACTTCTGGGGGTAATATTTATTTAAGAAACATCGTTAGTACGCAATTTGATAAAAAGATAGATACTAAAGAAAAGATAGAAAAGGTTAAGTTCTTTGCTTTTTCGAGTGGGACTTATAAAGTATCTATATATACTAGTGATAAAAGTTATGAGAACGTTATGACTCTTACAACAAGTTTTGGGGGAATTAATACCTTTGATTTATCAGACAAGAATATATATATAGATGATTCTAGTTTTAATGTTAGGGTGAGTTCTAGTTGGGGATATATTATAGATGATACTATTAGTGTATTTACATCTAATGAAGATGAAACACCTATTATAAAGATGGATGATTTAAGGTATGAGAATGAATTACGTAATGAGACTAGTTATGAGATAGATTTTATAGCTGAAACTAAAAATATACCTTCTAATAGTATTATTAATTATAGTTTATTTAAGAATGATGAAGATAAAACTAGTTATTTATCTGTAACTAATAATGATGTGTCTTTGAATAAAGTATTAGGTCATTTTTCTATTAATGGATCAATAGGGCCTGGTGTGTATACTTTAAAGTCTCAATATGAAAGTACGATAGTTGAATCTAAAATATATTTAGGTATTTTAAGTCAAAGTATGATAGAAGGAAATGGGACTATTAATGATCCTTATTTAATATATGATGAAGTAGACTTTAATTTTATAAATTATAAACCATATAGTTATTATAGTGTTCAAAGTGATTTTGAATTCGAGATGGAACCATTACCAATTACTTTTGGTGGGTATATAGATGGTAATAATCATGTGATTAGTAATATAAGTATTAGTAGTAGTTCAGCTTATCGAGGTTTATTTAATACAGTAACTAATAGTTCTGGGGATGCGATTACCATTAAAAATCTTACTATAAAAGATGCTAATGTTGTTAATGGAGACGATAAGTATGGGTCATTATTGATAGGTAAGGCTAATTTATATGGAAATATAAATATAGAAAATATTTATTTGATTGATGGGAGAATAACGGCTGGGAAAGCATCTTCTTTAATAGGTAATATAGATGTTAAGAACAGCAATGTAAATATAAATATTAATAAAGTATTTTCTTCAGTAGATATGTATGGTATAGAACAAGGGGGATTAATTGGAGAAAGTGTATTAAAAAGTGATACCAGTATGAATATTAATAATATTCAATTTATGGGAGATTTTATACAAAATAAGGTGTTTAATAACACTTCGGCATCTTATTTATTCTCTACAAATACTAGTGGGAATATTACTATTAATAATCTATTATTGACTGGAAATATAAGGTGTAATAATTATGATAATTGTCGAGTATTAAATATTAATCAAGATAATATTGAGGCTTATTATACAGATAATTATCTTACTATAAATGATGGTGTAGTTAAGAAGAGTATTCAGGAGTTAACTAATGCTGATTTATATGCAACTTGGGAGAATTTCGATGCTAATTGGGTATTAAATAGTAATAGAATTCCTATACTAAAAGGGGTACCATTTGAATATACTACGGTATCCGATGCCCAATTAGAAATAAATGGGACTATTAATTTATTTGATTTGATTGGTCCTAATAAGGAAAAAGCTAAAGATATCAGTTATTCAATAACTAGTGGGACTAATGTTATTAGTATAGATAGTAATAATAATATTAAAGGTTTAAGTGATGGTATTGCTACTATTCATATAATAAGTAATTATGATGGATATGAAGGGGATATAACTATACTAGTTGGTAATGGATATATTATTAGTTATAACGCTAATAATGGTACTGATGATAAGAAAGAAGAAATGAGTTTAGAAGGATTATATACTGTTCAAAGTAATACTTTTACTAAAACGGGGTATAAGTTTAGTAAATGGAATACTAAAGCAGATGGTACGGGAAACGACTATCTTGTAGGTGATTCTCTAAATGTTACTGGAAATGTAGATTTATATGCAATGTGGGATAAGATATCATATTCAATTCAATATAATTCTAATGGAGGTGATGGCTCTATTAGTAATCAAGAAGTAAAATATGATGAAGATGTAATATTAGCATTAAATACTTTTACAAGGGACAAATATGAATTTAGTGCTTGGTGTACTAATCAATCCGGTACTGGTACTTGTTACGAAGAGGGGAGTGTAGTATCTAATCTATCTAGTGTAGACGAGAGTGTTGTTACTTTATATGCTAAGTGGGAACATATTACTAAGACTATTTCTTATTATGCTAATAATGGTACAGATAATAATCTTATTAGAACTATTAATTTAGGAAGTAATTATAAAATTGAAAGTAATACTTTTACTAAGATAGGTTATAAGTTTAGTAAGTGGAATACAAAGGAAGATGGTACTGGTACTGATTACAATGTTAATCAACAAATAACTGTAAATGAGTCATTAGTTTTGTTTGCTAGATGGGTGCCTATTAATTATAATATTGTTTATAGTAGTAACGGAGGATTTGGTAATAATATAGTAGATGGGGTTGCCTATGATATAGATTATCAAATTAAGAGTAATACTTATATTAAGGATGGGTATGCCTTTAAATACTGGAATACTAAAGCTAATGGTACAGGTACAACTTATAGACCAGGGGAAACTGTTAGAAATTTAACTACTAATGATTATAACAATATATATTTATACGCTATTTGGGAGAGTTTAACACCATATGTAATTAACAATTATACTGTAGATGAAGTAAATGGTGTTATTAGTGGTATTAGTGTCAATACTGATATTAATACATTTAAAAGTAGTATTATTTTAGGAACAGGATATAGTGTTGTAGTAGAGACACAAAATGTTAATAATAGGCAAGTATTATATACAGGAGGTAAGACACGGATAATGAGGGGCTCTATTGTGTATAAGGATTTTACTAACGCTGTTACTGGAGAGATAAATGGTGATGGTTTAATAAACTCTGCTGATTTATTAAAGGTTGTTAAACACTTGAAGGGAAGTTCGGTTTTAACAGGGGCATATGTAACGGCAGCGGATTGTAATAAGGATAAAACAATAAATTCAGCAGATCTTTTAAAGATAGTTAAATTCTTAAAAGGCTCTGGAACGTTGTAGAAGGGTGATAATATGAAAATGAACAGGATAATAAAAGGACTAATATTAACAATAGTAAGTTTATGTATTCCTTCTTTAGCATTTGCGGCTAGTGCCAGCATTTCGGCTAGTAAGACAAGTGCTTATGTGGGAGAGTCCGTTACTATAACCGTTAGTTATCACGCCTGTACGTGGAATTTGGCGGTTTCAGGAAGTATTAATGATAAGGTTGTCGGAGCAGACTTGAATGGTAATGTTAGTGGAAGTCAATCATTTACTTTGGCTCCAGGAGCACCTGGTACTTATACTATTAACCTATCTGGGGATGTATCAGATTATGATACTGATGAGACATCGTATCCTTCAGGAACTGTTACTGTTGTCTTTACAACACGTCCTGTAGATCCAACTCCCATGACACCTACAACTCCCACTACTCCCAGGAATAATAACAATAATAGTAACAATAACAATAATAATGGTAATAATACGCAACCGGAGAAAGAAAAATCAACTAACAATAATATAAAAGAAATTGTTGTTGAAGGTTTGGATTTAATAAAAGTAGACGATATTAACTATAAATTAAAAGTGGCTAATAGTGTTACGCAAATAAACATTAAAGCTACGGCTGAGGATAGTTTAGCGACTGTTAGTGGAGCGGGTTCTAAAGTATTATTAGTAGGTGATAATAAGTTTGAAGTCGTTGTTACTGCTGAAAATGGAGCTAAGAAATCTTACTATATAACTATAACAAGAAAAGATGTCGTTAATTATTTAGTAGATTTAAAAGATGTACTAAAGGAAGAAGATAATTTAGATATCGTTTTAAATAAAGATGATGTTATATCTAGTGAAGATTTAGAACTAATTAAGAAGAGTAAGAAAATAGTAAATTTTATGTTTTTAGATGATAATAAAGAAGTAAAGTACTTATATATAATAGATGGTTCTAAGATAGAGGATACTAATGAATTAAAGACTAATATTATGATTAGTAGTGATAGAAAAGACTATAAAGATATGTTTAATTATAGTGAAGGGTTATATTTTAAGACAGATAATGAAGGGGTGTTTCCTGAGAATACATTATTGAAACTATATGTTGGTGATAGATATAAAGATGATTCAGGAGTGGAAATATACTATTATGATACGAATAGTAAGAAATCTAGTATATATAAGAAAGTAGTAATAGTTCAAGATGGATATATAATATTTAATATTTCTAAGGGATCTAATTTTTATATTAAAGAAAAAGCTATTAGTAATGTTAAAGCCCTTGAAGCTCCTGAAGAAATAATTAAAAAAAATAGTATGAATATATTTTTAATAGTAGCGGTTATTGAGTTTGTAATTATACTATGTTTAGTGTTTTTATTAGTACGTAAGAATAAAAAAGCAATAGCTGAGTTACCAAAGATTACTGTTGGAACAATAGATACTAGTGATACAGTGCATACTGATGATATAATAGTTGCAGATAGTTTAAATAATAAACAATAAAATAGACACGTGGTTACGTGTCTTTTTGTGATATTAGGAATTGTTGAAATATAAGTAATTGACTTTACTCTTTTTTTGTTGTATATTTGGTTTGACTTTTTTATTTGAGAACTTATATTTTGATGTGTACTACATTTTTTAGATGTGGGTTTTTGCTTTGTATAGGGAGGAGAGTAAAAGAGGTAATGGGGTACATTGATGATATGTGTGTCTTATTAAAAGGTTAATATAATAGGAGGATCTATGAGTTATATCAGTGTAAAACATTTAAACAAAGAGTTTAAAGTAGCGCAACGAGGTAGTGGGCTTAAAAACGCCTTTAAATCATTGATAAAGAGAAAGTATAAAATAATTAAAGCTGTTGATGATATCTCTTTTGACATTGAAAAAGGTGAGATTGTTGGATACATTGGGCCAAATGGAGCTGGTAAATCAACAACGATAAAGATGCTTTGTGGAATACTTAAATCTGATAGTGGTGCTATGAAGGTAGCTGGTTTTGATCCCTTTAAAGATAGGGTAAAATATGTAAAAAATATTGGAGTTGTTTTTGGACAAAAGTCACAATTATGGTGGGATATACCGGTAATTGATTCTTTTGAATTGTTAAAGAGCATCTATAAAATAAGCGATGAAGAGTATAATAAGACTAAGGATGAATTAGTGAAGCTATTAGAGTTAGAAAATCTATTATCAACGCCAGTTAGACAACTTAGTCTAGGTCAAAGAATGCGAGCAGAAATAGCAGCATCTTTACTTCATAATCCTAAAATATTGTTTCTTGATGAGCCAACAATAGGGTTGGATGCAGTATCTAAATTAGAAGTTAGAAGGTTTATAAAAGAAATAAATAGAAAGAGACAAGTAACTGTTATTTTAACTTCACATGATATGACGGATATAGAAGCACTTACTAATAGAGTAATAGTAATTGGACATGGGAAAAAGTTATATGATGGGACTTTAACTGGTATTAAAAAGAAGTTTTCTAGTGGTAGAAGATTGGAAATTATTTATAGAGATTTAGTTAATGAACCAGTAATAAAAGGTACTAAGATAATAGAAAAAGGTAATAATAAAGTGGTGTTAGATGTTAATATTGATGAGATATCTATATCTAGCGTTATTAAAAAGTATACTGATGTATGCGATATAGAAGATGTTAATATAATAAATGAAGATATTGATAATATAATAGTTAAGCTATATAAGGGTTATGATTTATGAGAGGATATCTTAAGTATTTTAAAACAGAATTAATGGTGGGGTTACAGTATAAAGCTGCAGCTATTGCGGGAATATGTACTCAATTATTCTGGGGATTCTTATTTTGCTTATTATATGAAGCTTTTTATTCATATGCTAATGTAGATGCGATTACATATAGAGAAGTAATAACTTATGTATGGTTAATGCAAGCATTTTTCTCGTTGATTTATATTAAAATAGAAGATGCCGAGATAATAGGAAAGATTAAAAGCGGAACTGTTGCTTATGAATTATGTAGACCATATAATATATATTTTTGGTGGTTTGTAAGGTTATTATCTAGAAAATATGCTCATACTTTGCTTAAATCTTTTCCTGTATTTGTATTTGCTTTTATGTTACCATCTGCTTATAGATTATCATTTCCTATTTCTTTTGAAGCTTTAATACTATTTATTATTACTATAATATTGGGATCATTTATTGTAGTAGGTATATCAATGTTAATACATATTATTAGTTTCTTTACTTTAGAGAGTAAAGGTATTGCTAGTATCATAGCTAGTATAGGTGGAGTACTATCCGGTATGGCTGTACCAGTACCATTGTTACCTTTAGTACTAATCAATATTACTAAGTATTTACCATTTAGATTAATTGGCGATACCTCTTTTAGAATATATTCTGGTAATATAGGAATAATTGAAGCAAAACAAACAATAATATTACAATTAATATGGGTAGTAATACTTATTGGGTTTGGGTTATTATTGTTAAATAAAGCTTTAAAGAAAGTATGTTTACAGGGGGGATAGTATGAAGTTAATATTAAATTATTTATCTATTCATCTTAAAGTGAGCTTAGAATATAGATTACCTTTTTTCTTTAGCTTGGTATCGCAAGTACTATATATGTTTATAGAGTTATTTGCTGTATATGCTTTATTTAGTAAGTTTAATCTATTAGGGGTTTATAGTATTGATGAGATATTATTAAGTTTTAGTACCGTATGGTTTGCTTTTGCTTTTTCAGAGATGTTCTTAAGAGGTTTTGATAACTTTGCTAGGTTAATAGTAAATGGTTCTTTGGATTTATTACTTGTTAGACCTCGTAATATTTATTTACAAATATTTGGTAGTGATATCTGTTATGAGAAATTAAGTAGATTATTGGCTGCTTTGGGATTATTCATCTATAGTAGTGGTAAATTAATAAAACATTTTACTATTGGTAAAGTATTATTATTAGGAAATATGTTATTAGGTGGAATCATATTATTTATGGGATTATTTATTATTGGAGCGACATTTTGTTTTTATACTATTCAGGGTATAGAGGTAGTAAATGTTATTACTGATGGTGGTAAACAATTTGCTGAATATCCGATGCGCATTTATAAAAAATCATTAAGATTAGTATTTACTTTTGTAATTCCTATTACTATAATCAATTATTATCCAATTGATTATTTAATGGGTAATACAACTAATATAATGTACATATTCTTACCTTTATTAACATTTATAGTATTATTATTGAGTATTAATGTGTTTAATTTTGGTTTAAGAAAGTATCATAGTACCGGATCTTAAAAAGAACTTTTCAGTTCTTTTTATTTTGTATAAGGAGTGTTATAATGATCGTGGAGAGTGTGATAATATGAGTTTTTTTGAAAATGAAAATGTAAAAAAAGGATGGAAAAATAAGAAAAGATTTCTGTTAATATCAATAGGATTAATAGTGATAGCTATTTTATGTTATTTTTGGGGAGCATATAGGGCTAATATTATAAAGAAAGAGGCTTTAGATTTAGAAAATGTTATATCTTCTAAAAGTGTTGGATCTAAAGAGGATAAAAGGGTAAAACTAAAGATATATTATGAACCAAGTAAAGTGTCTGAAAAAGTGGGTAGTGATGAAGCTTTTTATATAGTAAGTGATAATGATTATTATTATATGGCTAAGATGTATGAGTCAGATGCGATGAGGATAACAAATTCAATTACAGAAAATGGATATGAATTGGTTGGCTATACTTCAGAAATACCTGAAGAAGTTAAAAAATTTGCAATAGACGCTTATAATGAGTCTTTTGAGGATGAATTGGATCACCCTTTAACTATTGCTGATTTTGAATCTGTATTTGGGGATGTGTGTATAGATTTAGTTAAAGATGATATGACGGTATTTTCTTTACAATATGGTTTGTTTGCATTTGGAATGATACTTGGAGGAAGCTTAACTATTTCCGCTTTAATTGTTATTATTATATATAAGAAAAGAGTTAAGAAGATTAGTGATGAAGATTTAAGAATTCTAGGGGAAGAAGTTAATAGTGCGGAAGCGGTATTCTATGATAGAGGAAATGTTTATTTAACAAGAAATTATTTGATTGACGTTAATAATCTATTATATTATAAGTATGAAGATCTTTTTTGGGTATATAAGCATATTCAAAGAGTAAATGGTATAATTTCTTATACAGGATTAATGGTATCAACTAATGATGCTAAACAAACTATGATGTTTCTAAATGCTAAAGGAAATTATGAAAGAATAATTGAACAATTATTAGCTAAGAATGGTAATCTATTAGTAGGATTTACTAAGGAGAATAAAGAAGCTTTTAAGGAGTTAAAGAAAAAGGTAAAAGAAGAGAAAAGAAATAAAGCCTAGTTGGCTTTTTCTTTGGGAATAAACATAATATTAGATTGAAAGAATAGTTGTATATTGTTATAATTAATAGGAAAGATGGAGTAATATTTATGAATGATGATATGAATAATGGATTTAATCGTGAATCAACAAATAATGAGGCTACAAATACTGTAAAAAGTGAGGTAGTACAATCTAGTGTAGAAAAGAAAAAATTACCAATTCTCCCTATTATAATAGTGGGAGTATTAATTATTGGAGCTATCTTTTTTGTCGTTTTATCTAATAATAAATCTGGTAAAGAAGAAACTAATAATGGTAGCAATAGTAGTGATAATAGTAGTAATAGCAATAATAGTTCTAGTAGTATTGAAAAGAAAAATAATGTTAGTACAGATTGGAAAGAGTTTGAGTTTTCTATAAATGGAGTGAAATTTCAGTTACCATTGACTGTGGACGAATTGTTGCAGGCGTTACCAGAAGGATGGGAAGTTGGAAACTATGAGTACGGAGGAAATACTAATATCGATGTGACTAGACTTGATTAT
>CAMYYH010000004.1 GCA_947303405.1 uncultured Mycoplasmatota bacterium | reverse complement strand
TTATTTTATGCTACTTTCCGTGGCATTGTTTATATTTCTTACCACTTCCACATGGACACGGATCGTTACGTCCTACTTTAGCTTCTTTTTTTATTGGTTTTCCTTTTTGTTTGACGTGAGTATCATGAACTATGGTATTAGTTCTTTGTTCTTTTCTTTCTGTATTTTGTCTAACTTCTGCCTTTAACAAGAAGATAGAGATGTTTGCTGAAATACCAGCAATTAAATCGTCAAACAATTCATATCCTTCAATTGTATATGCTTGAAGAGGGTTAGTTTGTGCATATCCTCTTAAACCAATACCTTCTCTTAAATGTTCCATAGCACTAATGTGATCTATCCAAGCTTCATCTATTACTCTTAAGGAAATGGCTTTTTCAAAGTCATTAATAACTTCTTCAGGAACGTCCTTTACTTTTTCATTATAATCTTCTTTTACCTTTTCTGTTAGGTAATCAATTACTTCCGCTTCATTTTTTATCTCAAGTATTTCATTGACATCTAACTTAGTTGTCTTAATTAGATTTGTATTTAAATACTCAATTATTTCATTCTTATCGTCAGTCGTTAGATATCCTTCTGGTTCAATATGACTATTTACTAAGTAAGTAATATTAGTAAAGAATGTTTCTAGTATTCTATCTTTAATAGACTCTTGATCTAGTATTTCGTTACGTCTAGAATAGATAATCTCTCTTTGTTCATTCATTACATTGTCGTAATCTAGTAATGACTTACGAGTATCGTAGTTGTTTCCTTCTACTTTCTTTTGAGCTTGTTCTATACTCTTAGTAAATGTTTTTGATCTAATGGCTTGCTCATCCGAGAATCCAATATTTATTAACATTTGTTTAATTTTATCTGTACCAAACCTTCTCATTAGGTCATCATCAAATGATACGAAAAATTGAGACATACCTGGGTCTCCTTGACGACCAGAACGTCCACGCAACTGATTATCAATACGACGTGATTCATGTCTTTCTGTACCTATTACGTATAGACCACCAAGTTCTTTAACCCCTTCACCTAATATAATATCGGTACCACGTCCAGCCATGTTAGTGGCTATTGTAATTGAATTTTTTTCTCCAGCTTTAGCAATTATCTCTGCTTCTCTTTCGTGATTCTTAGCATTTAATACTTCGTGTTTTAATCCTTCTTTTTTAAGTAGGGCACTTAGTTTTTCGTTGTTTTCAACAGATATAGTACCAACTAGAATAGGTTGTCCTGTTGCATGTATTTCTTTTATTTTATTAACTATTGCAGCGAATTTACCTTTTTCAGTAGCGTATACTAAATCTGGTAAATCTTCTCTAATAACTGGTTTATTAGTAGGTATTTGGATAACGTACATATTATAGATTTCTCTAAACTCTTCTTCTTCAGTTTTAGCTGTACCTGTCATACCAGATAGTTTATTGTACATTCTAAATAGGTTTTGGAAAGTTATTGTAGCCATAGTCTTAGTTTCTTCGTTTATTTTAACGCCTTCTTTAGCTTCAATAGCTTGATGTAAGCCATCACTAAATTGACGCCCATGCATTAAACGCCCAGTAAATTGATCTACAATTATTACTTCACCATTCTCTACTACGTAGTCTACATCTATTTTAAACCCATAATTAGCTTTTAAAGCTTGATTTAAATGATGCACCAAAACCGCATTTTCTAAGTCAAATAGATTTTTTAAACGAAATATCTTCTCTATTTTTTCTACACCTACGTCAGTAAGTGAAACACTCTTCGTTTTTTCATCTACAGTGTAGTCTTCTTCATCCAATCTCTTAACAGCACTGTCAGCAGATTCATATAGATTTTTAGAATCAAACTTACCACCAGAAATGATTAATGGAGTACGAGCTTCATCTATTAAAATTGAGTCTACCTCGTCAACAATAACGTAGTTTAATGGTCTTTGTACTCTATCTTGAGCTCTAACCACCATGTTATCTCTAAGGTAATCAAAACCTATTTCGTTATTAGTCGAATACAAGATATCGCAGTTATATGCGTCTCTTTTTTGTTGAGGAGACATCTCTCTTTTATTAATTCCAACTGTTAGTCCTAGGAATTCATGTATCTTTCCCATCCACTTTGCATCACGATCTGCCAAGTATTCATTAACTGTAATTATATGAACACCTTTGCCTGTTAGGGCATTTAAATAAGCCGGCATTGTAGCAACTAATGTTTTACCTTCACCAGTTTTCATCTCAGCTATATTCCCATAGTGCATTGCTAACCCACCAAGTAATTGTACATAGTATGGCTTTAAACCAATAACACGATAAGCTGCTTCTCTTACTACTGCATAGGCAGGTACTATAATATCTTCTAAAGTTTTGCCATTTTCTAATTCTTTTTTGAATTCTTCTGTCTTTGCAGCTAGTTCTTCATCGCTTAATGCTTCCATCTCAGCACTTAGTGCTTCTATTTGATCTGCTTGTTTTTCAAATTTTTTTAATTCTTTATATTCTGAATCTATTAGTTTTCTTAAAAATCCCATAGTTCATCCTCCATGTCTTAGTAATAAGGGCATAAATATCCCTTTGTCTACGCATTTTATATTTTAAGCTATATTGTCAATAAATTCAAGTTATAATAGCTATTTTCTTTAGATAATATAAAGAGATAACAACAACGTGTTATCTCTTCAAAACTATTTCATGTTAATGATTCCGAAGTTACCATCTTTTCTTACGTATAATACTGATACACATTCTTCATCAATGTTTTTAAATACGAAGAAATCGTGATTTAGTAACTCTATTTGTAGCATAGCTTCTTCTTCATCCATTGGTTTCATAGAAATATTCTTTCTTTTAACTATTTTTGATTCTGGTTCTTTCTTTTCTTCTTCATCTTCGTAGTTAAAGCTTAAATCTATTTCTTCTATATTCTTGTATTTTCTAGATAATCTATCCTTATTCTTTCTAATTTGTCTTTCTAACTTATTAATAACTAGATCTACAGCAGCATAGAAGTCTTCGTTTGATTCTTCAGCTCTTATTGTAAATCTTTTAGTAGGAACTGTTACTTCAATAGTTTGCTCCAAACCTTTGACTTTAACCAGTACAGTAGCAGTTATTTCTCCTGGTTCTTCGAAGTATTTATCCATCTTTGATAATTTTTCTTCGATATAAGATTTCATTGCTCCAGTGACTGTTAATTTGTCTCCTCTGATGTTATATTTCATATAATCATCCTCCTTGCATTAATTATAGCACTATTTATTTGAAAAAAATATCTAACAATTGTTAATTATAAGTGATATAATAAATATGTGGTTTACTTGTGAATTATGGAACTAACATTTAAAAAGTCTGTAATAAAATTAGTAATTAAGTAGCCTAATGATAAACTAAGTACTATGACTAAAGCTCTAGCTTCTAGAGCTTTATTTTTTTTGATAAAATTATTAAAGTTTATACCAGATAAGGCATAGGCACTTAACAAAACACTTATTACATATATATAAGCTTTATAACTCATTTAAGAATTCCCTCTTCTATGTCTTTAATTTTTTGAACACGTCGATGGTGTCTTTCTTCGCTACTATGTTCAGTATTTATAAACATATCAATCATAGGTAGAATCTCCTTTATGTCTTGTTTATAACTAAGACAGATTATATTTGAGTCATTATCTAGTCTAGTTAATCTTGCTTGTTCAACGTTTGAACAATGAGCGGCTCTAATACCTTTTACTTTATTGGCAGCAATGCTCATACCGATACCTGTGCCACACATTAGTATACCAAAATCAGCTTCCTTGCTTAGCACTGACTTAGCAACTTCTAAGGCAAAGTCAGGATAGTCATCTGTTGAAAAGTTATTAGGGCTTTTATCTAGAAATACATATTTATCTTTTAATGCCTTAATTATTTCTTGTTTCTCATCTACTCCATTATGATCAGTTGCTATCGCTATTTTTTTCATTATCATTCTCCTCTTCCATAGCTTTTTTAAATATTGGTAGTAATCCTATATCATTAGTTCTGTGAGGCGGTAGCTGGTATATATCGTGTCCAGGGAACTCATTCCCTTCTATTAAGAGAGGACCATTATCACTTAAGCAGACATCCCAACCTACATAGCCTAATTCAGGTATTATTTTAGATACTTCTTCAACGAATTTTTTTACTTTATTCCATTTAGGTATTTGAACCCAAATTATGTTTTCATTAGTATCTGGATGTTTTTCGTATTTGTTACCTTTTTTATCTATAGCAAGGTAATCTATAATTCCTGTATCGATGTTTACTGGTACTACTAATCCTCCATGGTTAAAGTTATCTACAACATTTTCTCCTGTTCCTATTCTTAGATAAGACGCTACTAGATGATGGTTTAATGTAATCATACGCATTGTATTAATAGATTGAGGATGTAAGTTTGATAAAATCTTACATTGAGTAGCTACTTCTTCTACTAGTGTTCTTTTAGTTTCCAAAAGGTTTTCATATACCTTTTTACAGTTTTTATTATTTACTTTAATTATTTCTATCCCTTTGCCACATGATAAGTCTATCGGTTTTACTACTATTTCTTTATGTTTTCCTATAAAAACTTTAAAATCTTCATAGTTATCTTTTGTTACTTCCATCCAGTCTCTAGCTAAGTATTTATTAAACTTCTTATTAAATTCTATTTTGTTATGAAGAAAATGGGTGTATTCGGGATTATTGTACTTTTTTACTAATTCGTTATTAATTCCTCTAGTGATTATGGTCTTTCTTTTATCACCACTAATTCTATACATTTCAAATAGTTTATAATCCATATATCCTGCTTGGTATTTTATACCACAATTAATTATATCAAAGAATAGTATAATCCTAGATTTGCCAGTTTTATCATGTACTTCGTTAATAGTATCGAAGAACCCTTTATAGTTCATTCCCTTTATTCTTTTAAATAAATAACTAATTTTACCCATAGATATCACCACTTATAATATAGCATAGATTATAGTATTAAAAAAGAAGCTATTATTTAGCTTCTTCAGAAATACCATATTTACGATTGAATTTTTCAATATTACCTGCTTTTTTAGCCTTTCCTTGTTGTCCTGTATAGAATGGATGACATTCATTACATACTTCAATATAGATTTCATCTTTAATTGATTTAGTAGTAAAAGTTGCTCCACAGCTGCATGTAACCTTACAATCTTTCATTTCTGGATGTATACCCTTTTTCATTTCTACACTCCTTCCGCCATATCTAATAAATCTAGATATAGAAATTTGTTCGTCTTATGTATTATATCATAATACTCTTAGTAATCAAGTATTAATTGCTTTTAAAGACACTTTTGATTTTTCCTACTATAAGAATAATACTATCACTCTTCTTAGTTGCTATATCTTTAAATAGGGCTTTAAAGCCAACCGTTAAAGATGATATTATAGCCGTTATTAGTACTGTAATAAGAGTTGGATTAATATTGTACTTGTTGACAAGATTAATGGTAAGAACAGCCCCTAAGCTTCCACTTACTATTCCACAAATGTCTCCAATTACATCATTACAAATAGATGCTATTTTAGTAGAGTTTTTAACTAGTTTAATTGCCTCTTTGGCTCCTTTAATCTTTTTAGCTGCTTTAGCATGAAGATTAGCTTCATTACTAGTAAGTGCGGATACACCAATCATATCAAATATTATGCCAATAGTGATTACTAATAGAATGATAATTAATAATACTATATTATTAAAAGCATTCGCGGTAATAGTAGATATGCTACTAAATACTATTGATAATATAAAAGACAATAAAAAAACTCTATATACCCAGTTAATATTATTTTTCATCATTAACCTCCTAATATAAAGTCTTAATATATGAATGGAATACTATAAATTAATTTTACGGCTTTGGTCGAGTTGACTTTCTCTATCTTTTACCCTCAATTACTTTTGGGCGATTTCTCTTTAAAAAAGATAATCGTACGTTACCATATCGATTACTCGATTACCACTTAGTCCGTACCTCAAACTTTATAATACATACACCCTAGAGATTTTCTCAGACATAGATGGATTATTATTATTCGCTTTTGCAATTAAGATTTCAAAATATCCCTCTTAACCACTCACGACATGGTCAGTAAAAATAGTGATGACTTGAAAGAAGGATAATCAATATATGCCATTATATTGTTTCCTTAATTCTTAAATCATATATCCACCCGAATCTGGGCGAAACAAGCAGATATACAAAGTGTCTATTGACCAATTGATAGATTTTTAGCCCTACCTTCAAATAATGTCTATGACTAGGATAATGCTCCAAAACATAGTAGAATTATATCAGATTTTTGCAAAAATGTCAAACACAGTGTCTACTTCATCAGTTTGTTCTTGATTTTTTTGTTGTTTTATATTAATGTTTTCAATTTAAAATAAAAGAGGATAAATATTATTCTTTATCCTCTTTAATTCTTATACTTGCACCTACGTTTTGGAGTTTTTCTACTATGTTTTCATATCCTCTTAGAATATGTTCTATTTCATTAATAGTTGTGGTTCCTGTCGCAGTTAATCCAGCTAGTACCATAGCAGCTCCGGCTCTTAAATCGGTAGCTACTACTTCAGTTCCTTTTAATTTACTTGGTCCCATGAAGATAGCTGTACGATCATTTACTCTAACATTAGCTCCTAGTTTTTGTAGATATTTGATGTGTCCCATTCTATTTTCATAGATTGTTTCCTCTAGTATAGATGTTCCATTAGCTTGAGTTAATAAAACACTTATAGGTTGTCCTAAATCAGTTGGGAACCCAGGGAATACCAAAGTTTTAACATTTATTGGTTTATACTCACTTGGTTTATTAATAATAACGTAGTTTTCTTCGACTTTCATATCTACTCCCATCTCTTTTAGTTTAGATAAAAGGGATTCTACGTGCTCTTCTATTATTCCAGATACTTTTAGATTTTCTCCCATTAGAGCTCCTGCTATTATGTAAGTTCCAGATTCAATACGGTCTGGAATTACATCAATAATTCCCCTACCTAGATGTTCTACACCTTCTATTTTTATCTCGCTAGTACCAGCACCTGTTATCTTAGCTCCCATGCTATTTAGGAAACTTGCTACATTAACTATTTCTGGTTCTTTAGCTGCATTAGATATTGTAGTCTTCCCTTCGGCTTTAACTGCTGCTAACATAATATTAATAGTTGCTCCAACTGAGGCAAAGTCTAAATATATCTTAGCACCCTTAAGTTTATTAGCTTTAAATATATATTTATTTCCTTCAATTGTAACATCAGCTCCTAATTTTTTAAAGCCATTGATGTGGAAGTCTATTGGACGAGTTCCAATATTACATCCTCCTGGGAAATAAATCTCAGCATATTTAAATTTGGCTAATAGAGCACCCATGAAATAGTAAGAGGCTCTTAGTTTTTTTGCTAATTCCTCCTTTATTACTTTATTCTCAATTCTTTTGGTATCTATTTCTAATTCTTCATTTGCATACTTTGTTGGACAATTAAGTAATTCTAATATGTCTAATAAGGATTTAGTATCCGAAATGTCTGGAACATTATATAGAGTTGCTCCTTCATCGGATAAGATTGCCGCTGGTATTAAGGCTACAATACCATTCTTGGCACCACTTATTTCTATCTCTCCGGTTAGTTTTTTGTTTCCTTCGATTATTAATTGTTTCAAATTAATCACTCTCTTTATAACTTAATATTAAATAGAATAGATTATTTTGTCAAACCAATTAGTATTTATTTACTAAAATTTCGTAAAAAAAGATTTATTTTTTTATTACAAAAATAAATCTGTTTAGTTTTCTTAAATCTTTTGATCCTATTATATTAGCTTTAGGAAAGTATTCTTTAGCTATTTTAATAATACTAGCTTTTTGATTTTCTCCTATTTCAAAGGCTATAATAAACTTATCTTCCAAGTAGTCTTTGGCTTTACTTAGGATTTCTTTATAGAAATATAAGCCGTTATCTTTAGCATATAATGCTTGAGATGGTTCATTATTCTTTACTATATCCATTATGTAATCATTTTTTGTTAAATATGGAGGATTAGATATTATGCATTTGTATTTGCCTTTAACATTAGAAAAAATATCGCTTTGAAGGAAAGTTATATCTGTATTATTCATTTTTGCATTTTCTTCAGCTGTCTCCAAAGCGTCTTGAGATATATCTATGGCTGTAACGATAGAACTAGGGAACAGCTTTTTTAGGGAAATGGCTATACAACCACTACCTGTACCTATGTCTAATATACTAAGATCAGTAGAAAACATTTCTTTTATGTACTCAGATGTCTTTTCTACTAGTTCTTCAGTTTCTGGTCTAGGTATTAAGACATTTTTATTTACTTTGATGATATTGCCATAAAAGTTAGTATCACCTACTATGTATTGGACTGGTTCTCCTTTTTCTAATCTTTTAATAGCATCTTCTAAGTTATCGTAAGGATGTAGGTATTTTTTTAAGTATTCTATATCTTCTCTCATTCGCCTTTTAATTTACGAGCCATATCTTCAGTTATTAGAGCTTCAATAATATCATCTAAAGCCCCATCCATTACTCTATCAAGAGTATTAGTGGTATAACCAATACGATGATCGGTAACTCTATTTTGAGGATAATTATAAGTTCTTATTTTTTCAGCCCTATCTCCTGTTCCTATTTTACTTCTTCTTTCATTACCAACTTTAGCATCTTGTTCTTCTTGAGCCATTTGATATAGGCGAGATTTTAATACTTGCATTGCCTCTTGTTTGTTTTGGATTTGACTTCTTTCATTTTGACAAGTAACCACTGTGTTAGTAGGTAAATGAGTAATTCTTACAGCTGATGGAGTTGTATTTACTCCTTGACCGCCATGACCTGTTGCACAATAAACATCTATTCTTAAATCATTAGGATTAATTTCGATATCAACATCTTCTACTTCAGGCATTATTAACACTGTTGCTGTAGATGTTTGAATTCTTCCATTTGATTCAGTTACTGGTATTCTTTGTACTCTATGGGATCCTGATTCGTATTTTAACTTAGAATATACATTATCCCCTTTGATAATAGCTTCTATTTGTGAGAAGCCTCCAGCAGTACCTGGTTCCTCATTTATTATTTCTATTTTCCATTTGTTCTTATCGGCATAGTGTTGATACATTCTAAATAGGTCTCCAGCAAAGATGTTAGCTTCATCTCCACCAGCAGCACCTCTTATTTCCATAATTATATTTTTATCATCATTCTCATCTTTAGGGATTAGTAAGAATTCTAATTCTTTAGTTAGTTGTTCTTTTTTGTTAGTCAAATCCTCTAATTCAAGAGATGCCATTTCACCCATTTCTGGATCGTCAAGTAATTCTTTAGCTTCTTCCATATCGCTTAGTACTTTTTTATATTCTTGGTATTTGTTATATTGCTCTTCTAGATCTTTTTGCTCTTTCGATAGTTTTTTTAATTCATTGTAGTCAGATAGTACTTCTGGAGTAGATAATTTTTCGGTTAGTTCTAGATATCTTTTAGAAATTGCTTCTAATCTTTCTATCATAGTATCACACCTTTCTTAGGTATTATATCATTACGAAGAAAAAAAACAAATGGTTATTAACCATTCGTTTCATCTTCATCTTCTATTATTATGAAATTTGATAAATCGTTATCTGCTTGATCGTCATCGGCCGCTTCTTCGTCATAGAAGATATCTTCTTGTTCGTTTTCTTCGTCATCTTCTATTTCTTCTTCAATAACGATATCATCGTCATCTTCTTCAGGATCTATAACTATCTTCGTAGAATGTCTAGTTTTAATGTCCCAAGATCCATCTTCTAACATTATAAATCTATGATCCGTACTTAATACATCGAAGAATGCTGGTAACTTATTAACATACTCATCTTCACTTAGTTTTAATAAATCACATACCTTCTTGAATAAGTCATTGATTTTCATTGTTTTTTTAGATTCGTTAAGAATTATTAGAGCTATATCGTCATATGACATTGCTTCTAACTCTTCGAGAGTCAATTTTTTTGAACTCATTTTTTCGTGCCTCCATAACTACTAGACACCATTATACATATTTTTTAAAATATGACAATACTATTTTTTTCTATTTGTATATATTTACATTCTTTCTGGAATCTCTATACCTAAAATATTTAATAGTTTACAATTATTATCATATACAATTTTACTTATTGTAAGCCAAGATTCTCTAGTATTTTGGTCTTCTTCTGTAAGGATTCTATTTTGATAATAAAAGTTATTATAGATATTAGTAATTTTGTATAAGTATTCACATATATCATTTAGAGATCTTGATTTATAAGAATTTATCAACACATTGTTTATATTTAACAGACCAATCATTATATTTCTTTGGGTTGGGTCCGAAATCATTTTCACTTCGTTATATTCTATTTTTTCATCTTGTGCTTTTTTTAATAAAGATTTAATTCTTATAGTTGAATATAATAAATAGGGTCCTGTCTTTCCTTGTAAGTCACTAAACTTTACTGGGTCAAATACATAGTCCGTTAATCTATAAGGTAGCAAGTCTGCGTATTTTACTACAGCAATAGATACTATATTCGCCACCTTTTCTCTTTCTTCCCCAGTAATATTAGGCAGTATTTTCTTTTCACATTCTACTTTAGCCATATCTAATAGATTCTCAAGTGACATTACTCCACCATCTCTAGTTTTAAACGGTTTGCCATCTTTACCATTCATTGTTCCAAATGGGATGAATTCTAGATTTGTGCTTTTTGGGACAATTCCTGTTTTATATACAGCTCTAAATACCTGCTCAAAATGTAGATTCTGACGAGCGTCTGTTAGGTACCATACTTCATCAGGATTAAATAGGTGCATTCTTTCCCATAAGCCAGCAATATCTGTAGATTCATATGAAGCAGATCCATTTGATTTAATCAATAGTACTGGGGGTACTTCATGATCATCATCTGGCTCTGATACGGAAATAATCTTAGCTCCTTGACTATCTTCAACAAATCCTTCTTTTTCTAAATATTCAATGGTTTCAGGAATATACTTATAACAGTCTGATTCCCCTTCCCAAGTTTCAAAGGTAACATTTAGTCTATCATAAATTCTTTTTATATCAGCTTTTGATACAGTCATTATATGATTCCATAAGGCCGTTAAGCCTCTATCATATTTTTGGAACTTAGAAGTAATCTCACGGGCTTCTTCCATGTAAGCTTCGTCTTCTTTGGCTTTAATACTTGCAAGAGGATAGATTTCCATTAAATCATCATTAGTAACTGGTGATTCTTTAGGATATTCTCCTTCATAATTTTCGTCAAAATATGGTAATTCTGGAAATCTATGTTTTATTTCCGTCATTACTAAACCAATTGGTCTTCCCCAATCCCCTAAGTGGGTATCGGCCATTGTTTTATTTCCTAATGCAGTAGCTAACCTCTTTAAAGCTTCTCCTATGTTAGCACTTCTTAAATGTCCAACGTGTAGGGCTTTAGCTACATTAGCTCCGCCATAGTCTAAAAATATACTTTTAGGATTATCTGTTTTATAGTTAATATCAATGTTATTATTAAGAACATTCATGAAATCTATTAGCTGTTTATCGCTAAATGTAATGTTTATAAAACCGGGTCCTGCTAAATCTATATTCTTATATCTATCATCTTTTTTAATAGTTTTAACTAGTTCTTCGGCTATTTCTCTTGGATTTTTATGATATTCTTTAGCCAATCCCATAACCCCATTATATTGATAATCTCCTAGTTCTGGACGAGATGAAACATTTAAAGTAACTTCTTTTACCTTATAACCTAGTTCTTCTAGTTTATTTTTTATATATTTTTCTTCTTCTTTAATAAATGTTTCCATATTATCACAATCTTTCTATTTCTATTTTAATTAAATCTTCGTTTGTTTCTATATCATATTCTATTATAATCTTGTTTTTTTGTTCTTTTATTGTGGATTTTCTTACTTTGATATCGTATTTTAAATTGTGCTCTTTTAGTATATAAAGGCTTTTTTTATTAAGGATATCTAGTTCAAATTTGAATTCATTGTTTTCTCTTATAAAAATTTTATCTTTTAGGGTAGTTTTTATTTTATTAATGTTTAATACTATACTATTGTTATTAGATATTCCTTTAATGTCCCGATATTCTTCTACTACTATGTTGTTTTTATATATAAAAAAGTTATATTTTTTTATCATATAGATAGCCCCTTTGTTAAGAGATTATAGCACATTGTTATTTAAAAACAACTAATTTGATTAGTTGTCTTTAGGTATTTTTATAGTTATTTGATAATAATTTTGGAAGTCTATTTCTTCTACTTCAGCATATACTCCTTTTTTACCTAATCCCTCTAAGCAGTTTCTTATTGTATTAATAGTATCTTTTAGGGTGGTATCAGAATGATCTTCTTCATCTTCTTGATATGAAGGAGCCAATTCTTTAACCCTATCCATTGGATTTTCTACTTTTTCTTCTTTATTAATCAATTCTACTTCTTGTCTCTCATTTAGGGTTGGAGTAAAGAATTTATTATTTGAGCTGATATTGAATTCAGTATTAATACGAGAATTGTCTTCCATATTTATTGGTTTATAGCTAGTTTCTTCTTTATTATCACTATTATTATCATCGGCTGTTAAGAAAGGATTATTTTGATTATTATCTTTTTCATTATTATTTGAAAAATCAATTATTTCAAAGCCATTATTAGTTGAGCTTTCTTCTTTTGTTGAAAGAGGTTCTTCTTCTTTTTTTACTTCTTGATTTTCAGTAAAGTTGAAGAACTTATTATCTTCTGGTTTTTCCTCTTGTTCAAATGGGTTTTCGTCCCAGTTATCAGTTGAATTAGGAGCCTCTATTACTGGTTGGCTAATAGGTTCTGGTTGAGTATTATCATCCATGTCTAGTGTTTCTATTTCTTCATTGATAACTTCAGTCGGTTTCATCATTTCTTCAACAGTCATTTTTTTACCTTTGTCAAAGATGTCTACGGAATTAGCCTTCATGTCTTCTATAGATGGTTTGCTATTTACTAGTGGAACTCCTCCACCTGTTTCGTCATCTTCTGAATTATCTTCAGTCTGAATATTAGACTTTTTCAATTCCATATCTAGTTGTCTGACAGTTAATCTTTCATTTATAATTCTATGAAGCCACTCTCTTTGAGCTTCTTTATTAGGAATTGTAAGCAAAGTACGGGCATGTCTTTCAGATATTTTTTCATCTAAAAGAGCTTGTTGAACTTCGTCATCAAGATTTAGTAGCCGCAATTTATTAGCAATAGCTGGTTGGGATAATCCCATTTTCTTTGCTAACCCTTCTTGAGTTAGGTAGCCTTTATCAAGTAGATTCTTATAAGATCTCGCTTCTTCTATAGCTGTTAAATTAACTCTTTGAACGTTTTCAGCGATAGCTACTTCAGCTGCTTTGTTATCATCAATATTAGAAATAACAGCTGGTACTGTTGATAATCCTGCTATTTGCGCTGCTTTAAATCTTCTTTCTCCAGCAATTATTTCATATTTATCTCCTAATTTCCTTAATACTAAAGGTTGGATAATACCATGTTCTTTAATCGATTCTGCTAATTCTTGAAGGGATTTTTCATCAAAATTTAACCTTGGTTGGAATCTATTTGGTATTATGTCTTCTATGTGTACTTGTATAACAGTTTGATCTAAGTTCATTATATCATCCCCTTGTTATTACTTCCTATTATACTTAATATATCTTATTTACTTGTTTTTTTCAATGGATTTTTGACTATTTTGCCATACTGACGAGGGTATTTGGAAGGAGAGTTATTTATCTTTTTTATTACTATTATTGTTCTTTTACTTTTTTCAATTGGTAATTCATAGTTATACTCGTTTTCTAGAATACCTCCCAGTATTTCAATAGCGTCTTCCGCCTCTATTATTTCTTCTTTGTTTTGTCCTTTAAGAGGAATAAAGTAGCCACCTATTTTTACAAAAGGTAAAGATAGTTCACTTAAAGTGGTTAAGTTGCTTACTGCTCTTGATGTGACTATATCGTATTCTTCTCTTTTTTTGTTTATTATTTCTTCCGCTCTTCCACATATTATTTCAATATTTTCTATACCTAGTTTACTTGCTAGTTCTATTAAAAATTTTATCTTTTTATTATTGGAATCTAGTAATGTTAGTCTAATATTTGGAAAGAATATTTTTAATATCATTCCTGGAAAACCTGGTCCTGTACCAATATCTAATACTTTTTCATTAGTAAAAATATGATACCTAGCTATTACCAGAGAATCATAGAAGTGCTTAAGGTAGATATCTTCAGGTTCTTTTATAGCTGTTAGATTAGTATGTGAATTGTACTCTATTAAAAATTTCATATACACTTCTAATTGCTTTAATTGAATTGATGTTGGTTCAATACCTATTTTTTCTAATTCTTTTATAAATAGATCTTTATTCATGATTATTATACTCTTTCTTTAAATATACTGATAATACGGCGATATCAGATGGATTAACACCACTTATTCTTATAGCTTGAGCAATTGTTTTAGGACGTACTTCATTTAGTTTTTGTCTAGCCTCAGAAGCGATATTTTTAATCTTATAATAATCGATATCGTCTGGTATTTGTTTTTTCTCTAATTTTAACATCTTATCAGCCTCAGCTATTGCTTTCTTAATATATCCTTCATATTTATAGTTTATTTCTACTTGTTCTTTAATTTCTTCTTTGAAAGGTATATTAATTAGTTGTTCTAGAAATGACATTGTTACCTGAGGTCTTTTTATTAATTGTTCTAAAGATATGGTTGTGTTTGAAACATTAATACCATTTGCTTTAAATAAGTCTTGATTGTTATCATTTATTTTAATCTTGTTATCTTTCAAGAATTGTTTTAATTCTTCTATTTCTTTCTCTTTTGTAAGTAATCTTTCTAGTTGTTCGTGGGAAATGAGACCAACTTCATAGCCTATTTTTCTTAATCTTAAATCCGCATTATCACTTCTTAGTATTAACCTAAACTCAGCTCTACTAGATAGTAACCTATAAGGGTCTCTAATTCCCTTTGTAATTAGATCATCTATTAATACTCCTATATACGCATCTGAACGTTTAAGAATTAATGGTTCTTTACCTTCTATAGATAATGCCGCATTTATTCCTGCCATTAATCCCTGACAGGCTGCTTCTTCGTAGCCACTTGTACCATTTATTTGCCCAGCTGTATAAAGGTTCTTTATTACTTTTGTTTCTAATGAAGCATTTAATTGCGTTGGATAAATTGCATCATATTCGATAGCATAACCGTATTTTAATATCTTAGCTTTCTCTAATCCTGGTAGTGAATGAACCATTTTTTCTTGAATTTCGGGTGGCATAGAGGTAGAAAATCCTTGAACATATATATCGTCATAGTATCTACTTTCTGGTTCTAAGAATAGTTGGTGTCTTTCTTTATCTTTAAATCTCACCACTTTATCTTCGATAGATGGACAATATCTTGGACCAATACCTTTGATATCATCTAATCCCCCATACATACTTGATTTATTTAAGTTATCCATTATTATCTTGTGTGTTTCACCTGTAGTGTAAGTTAGATAACATGGTTCTTGATCTTCTATTTTGTAACATGGCTTTAAGTCAAAACTGAATGTTAGTAATTTATTGTCACCTGGTTCTAGTTTTGTTTTAGAAAAATCGATTGTTTTTCTATCTATTCTTTGAGGTGTACCTGTCTTTAATCTAATAATATTAAATCCATATTCTTTGAGTTTATCACTTAAATGGTTAGATGGTTTTTCTCCGTGAGGACCTTGCCTCGTTCGTGTACTACCTACCAAAATATCGGCTTTTAAGTAGGTCCCAGTTGTTAGAATTACCTTTTGGGAAATAATCTTTGTACCGTCTTCTAAAGTAACTCCTTTTGCTGTATTTTCTTCTATTATTAAGTCTTCAACCATTCCTTCTTGAATAGTTAAATTGTTTAAACTATTTAAATTCGCCAGCATCTCTTTAGGATAAGCTATCTTATCTCCTTGCGCTCTTAGAGCTTGAACGGCTGGCCCTTTAGCGCTATTAAGCATTTTTATTTGTAAATGCGTTTTATCTGCTACTTTCCCCATTATTCCACCTAACGCATCTATTTCTCTAACGACTATACCTTTTGCACTACCACCTATATGAGGATTACATGGCATATCGGCAATGTTTTTTATATTACTTGTAATTAGTAGGGTCTTATGGCCTTTTTTTGCTGAAGCATAAGCCGCTTCGCATCCGGCATGGCCCCCACCAACAACTATTATTTCATAGTTCATATTGTCACCTCTTTTTATTATAAATTATTTCCCGGGAAATAATTTTACTTTCCTAAGCAAAATCTACTAAACATTTCATCTAGTAACTCTTCATCATAGTATTTCCCATTAATTTTTCCTAATTCTTGCCAGATATTAGTTATATCTATTTCTAACATATCAATTGGAATATCATTTTTTATACTTGCTTCAACATCTTTTATACTTTTTAAACAATTCTTAAGAATAGCTATACTTCGAGTGTTACTTAAGTATGTTGGATCTTCTGTCTCTATCTTTTCAAGATTGAATTCTTCTTTTATCTTTTCTTTTAGTTTATTAATTCCCCGTTTAGTCTTTAGTGACATTTTAATAATATGATTTTGAGGGAAATAGTTTAGATCTAGTTTGTTTTCTAAGTCTATTTTATTGACTATAATAATATGATTTTTGTTCTTAATCTTATTATATAGTTCTTTTATATCTTTGGTTAATTTAGAATTGTTATTTAATACGAGTAGTACTAAATCTGCTTTATTAAGCATTTCTTTACTCTTTTCTACCCCTATTGATTCGATTATATTGTTAGTTTTTCTTATGCCAGCTGTATCTATTATGTTTAATGGGATTCCATCTATTATTATCCTACCTTCTACTATATCTCTTGTGGTTCCTGCTATATCAGTAACGATTGCTTTGTTTTCATCGAGAAGCGCATTTAAAAGACTACTTTTCCCAACATTTGGTTCCCCTACTATACAGGTAGTAATACCATTCTTAATTATTTCTCCATTCTTACTCTCTTCAATTATTTTAATAATCTTCTCTTTTAGCTTTTTAATTTTAGGCACTAGGATATCGTTAGTAATAATATCGACATCATCGTACTCAGGATAATCTATATTAACATTTATATTAGATATTATTTGAACCATATCATCACGTAAATCATCAATAAGTTTTGATACTTTCCCCTTTATTTGGTTATTAGCCATTTCATTTTGTTTTTCTGTTTGAGCATTTATTTTATCCATTACTGCTTCTGCTTCTAGGAGATCTATTCTTCCGTTTAAAAAGGCTCTTTTAGTGAATTCACCAGGTTCAGCCAAACGACAACCATTAGTTAATAGTAACTCTAGTACTTGATTAGTTGGGGCTATTCCCCCATGAGTATTAATTTCTACTGTATCTTCGCTAGTAAATGTCTTTGGAGATTTCATTACTGAGATAAGAACTTCATCTATTGTCTTTTTTTTATCAACTATATGACCATAGTTAATTGTGTGACTTTTTACTTTAGTAAGGTCTTTACCTTTAAATATTTTGTTAACTATTTTGATTGCATCTATTCCACTTACTCTTATAATTGCTATTGCACCAACGCCTTGAGCCGTGGAAATTGCGCATATTGTGTCGTTCATAAATCCATCTCCATTCGGTGGTATTATAGCATAAAATTATTTCCCGGGAAATAATTTTTGTTTTTTCAGCTTTTGACTAGTACATGTAAAATTATTTCCTGGGAAATAATTTTACCATCTAATCATTATAAAAAAAATCCACTTTGTAAGTGGATTTTATTCTTCTTCGTTTGTTTCTTCTTTGCTTTCAACATATTTAATAACAACGTGTCTATTAGGTTCTTCCCCTTCACTTACTGTTACTACATGTTTATAGTTTGAAAGTACATTATGAATTATTCTTCTTTCATATGAGTTCATGTTTTCTAGAGTTGCGTCTACTTTTGTCTTAGATACTTCTCTAGCTACTCTTTTGGCTGTTCTTTCTATATTTGATATTTTCTTTTCTTTATAGTTTTCAACATCTAATAATATATATGGATATCTTCCCATTTCATTAAATATTGTTTGTTTTAGGATATTAGTGATAGCTACTAGAGTTTGGCCATTCTTTCCTATTAGTATGTTATTCATGTCTGAATACATCTTTAAGTTAATTTGTTCATCTCTAATACTTACTTCAATATTTACTTCAATACCCATGTTTTGTACTAATTCTTTTAATTCTTCTTTTAAGTAATCAGCTATATCTTGAATAGTTGCTACTGTTACGATGCTAGAAGCTGCTTTAAATAGCTTTCCTTTTTTGTCTTCAGATTTATAAATAATATCTTTCTCTGTTAGATTTAGTTCTTCTAAGGCTTTCGTTAGTGCTTCTTCTTTTGTTTTAGCTTCGTATTCGGTTGTTTTTAAACTCATATTAATCCTTCTTTCCTACTACTTTTTGAATAATAATATTTTGAACAACGGCAAATCCATTAGTTACTATCCAATATAGGGCAATCGCTGTTGGTAAGCTTAATGATGCGAATGAGATCATTATTATCATGAATATAAACATCATCTTCATTTGTTGTTGCATCTCTGGTGGTTGGTTAGTTTGACCAGTCATTGATTTCTTAAAAGATATATATGTAGTTACTATTATTAAGATAACTAATAATATATATATATACTTTTGTTGAGCTATTCCTGTTGATGGAGTCATCCCTAAATTCATTCCTAGGAAGCTTCCTTCAAATATTGCTGGTATTCTATTGATTGCTTCTAAGAAAGAAAAGAACACTGGTAGTTGGATGAATGCTAGCAAACATCCAGATACTGGATTCATTCCATATTTTTTATAAACCATCATAGTTTCCTGACTCTTAGCCATTAATGCTTCATTGTCATCTCTATTAGCATATTTTTTTTCAATCTTCATTAATTCTGGTTGAGCCTTCTTCATTGCTTCAGATTGTTTAATACTTTTTATTTGAATTGGTAATAAGATAACTCTTATTAGTAAGCCAATTACCATAACAGAAATTGCCATATTATTAATTAAGTAGCCAAACCGTAATATTATGTATCCTAATGGTTTAACGAATAGTGATTCCCAGAGGCTTTTATACTTTATTTTACTTGGTGTGAATTTTTTACAAGTTGGTAAATTCTTCATTTTTACTTGAAGATGTTTATCATATTTAGTATATAACTCCAATAATTCTTTTTCTTCTGGTTGACATAATATATTCGATGTTAGTGTTTGCCCAGTTTTTTCATATTTTATTATTTCATCTTTAACTTTTAATGTTTTTGAACATCCTGTTAATAACAATAGAACTATTAACAATACTATTATTTTGTTTCTCTTTTTCATGTTTCACCTAAATTCTTTCATAACTGCAATCATTGCTTCGTTTAATTTACTATAGTCCGTATTTTTGCAGTCCTTTCTAATCATTATAATATAATTAAAACCTTTTTGGAATAAATTTCGGTTATTATCTATAAGAGCTCTAACTTTTCTTTTTATAGTGTTTCTTTCTACAGCATTACCATATTTTTTACTTATAGCAATTCCGTAATTTGTTTTATCGCTATCGTTAGTCAGATTGTAAATGACAAAATACTTGTTTTTTTTGTAGTTCCCTTTATTTATTAATGTGTTAAAGATATTTTGATCTTTGATCATTTCGTATCTTCTCACTAAAATAACCTGCCTTTTTATTTTTTTACATAAAAAACCACTTAATGAGTGGTTTATTTAACTACGATTTTCTTACGTCCTTTTTGTCTTCTTGTATTTAAAACGTTTGATTCTTTTCTAGCAAAAAAACCATGTTTTTTAGCTCTTTTTCTATTATTTGGTTGATAAGTTCTTTTCATATATTACACCTCCACATCTCATAAAGCTTCCTTATTATAATATTAGTTCAAAAGAAAAGTCAAGGAATATCGGTTTATCCACATTTTTGTGGATATGTTTATAAGTTTATTAATATGTTTATATAAATTTGTTGATTATGTTGATAAATTATTTTATCTTAGTAATTATCTAGGATTAATTGTGGATATATTTGTGAATAAGTTGTTTATAATTATTTTAAAAATAAATAGTTCTTTAATTTTTCCACAGGATGAGTTAAAATATTTTTACTAAATGGCGAAGGTGGGTGATGGTGTTGAGTAATGATGAAGTATGGGCTGATTTCTTAGAGATTATGCATAATAGTTTTCAGGAAGTAACTTTTAATTTATGGTTTGGAAAAACAAGTTTGTACGAGATTACTGATGATAAAATAACTTTATTAGTACCAATGCCATTACATAAAAAGATGCTATTATCTAATTATTATGGAATAATAAGTGATGCTTTTGCTAAGGTTACTGGTGTTAATAGAGAAATCGATTGTATATTAGAAGATGAGGTTAAAACTACTAGTTCTTCTGCGAATAGACTCGAAGATGCGATTGTGGAAAACTTTGATGATATTAACAGCCTAATGTTTTTTGAATCTAATTTGAATCCTAATTTAAAATTTGATAATTTCGTAGTAGGGGATACTAATAAGTTTGCAAATACTGCCTCTTTAGCTGTAGCGAAGAATCCTGGTTTACAATATAATCCATTATTTATTTATGGTAAGAGTGGGTTAGGAAAAACTCATTTAATGCATGCGATAGGTAATTATATTTTGGAGAATAATCCCAAACTAAGGGTTTTATATACTACTAGTGATGACTTTAGAAAAGATTATTTTAATTTAGTTAGTAATAATAATAAAGTTGATGTTAGTAATAACTTTAAAAATAAATATAGAAATATTGATGTCTTAATTATAGATGATATTCAGTTCCTGGTTGGAGCGGAGAAGACTCAAGATGAATTCTTTCATATATTTAATGAATTGCATGGAAAAAATAAGCAAATCATTATAAGTTCTGATAGATCTCCAGAAGATTTAAAACTATTGGAAGAAAGATTAAGAAGTCGATTTGCTTGGGGATTACCAGTTGATATATATCCACCTGATTTTGAACTAAGATGTCGAATAGTAAGGAAGAAGATACAAAATCTATCCATTAATGACAAAATGACTGATGAAGGTGTAGAATTTATAGCTAATAATTTTGATACTGATGTAAGAAGTTTAGAGGGTGCTATTAATAGATTAGTTGCTTATACAGCGATGTGTGTGCCTGATAAGATTGATTTAAAGTTTGCAAATGAAGCATTAAGAGATTATATTACTCGAGATCCTTATAGTAAGAGTGATATATCTATTATTCAAAAAGTTGTAGCTGATTATTATAAGATAACCGTAGAGGTATTAAAAGGTAAGAGAAGGAGTGCAAATATAGCTTATCCAAGGATGGTTGCTATGTATTTATGTAGAATGCTTACTGATGAGTCTTTCCCAAGAATAGGTATGGAGTTTGGGGGAAGAGATCATTCCACTGTAATACATGCTTGTGATAAAATTGAAGAAGATATAAAAATAAATCCAGAATTAAAAGATACAATTAATGAAATAAAATCTAAGTTATAGGTGAATAACTTGTTAATAATCCACAACTTATAAACATATAATAATAATACGTGAAGTCTTGTGATTGTGGATATTGTTAGAGTTATACACATTATTCACCTTATAATAGTAATAATAATATTATATATAAAAGAAAGAGGAGATAAAATGAAATTTACAATTGAAAAAAATCTTATAGTAGAAAATTTAGCTAATGTAGTAAAAGCTATTTCTTCTAAGAATATTATACCTATATTAAATGGTATTAAATTAGAACTGAATGATGAAGGATTATATTTAACAGCTAGTGATTCGGAATTAACAATAAGAAGTTTTATTCCTACTGCTGATATTAATAGTGTAGATGTGAAAGGATCAATTATTATTCAAAGTAAGTTTATATTGGATATAATTAGAAAGTTACCTTCAAATATAGTTAATTTTGAATTAATGGATGGTTTAAAAATAAGAATATCTTCTGATAATAGTAAATATGATTTGAATTGTTTAGATCCTAAAGAGTATCCTAGTATGAAATTAGAAGAGAGTGATACTCCTATCATTATTAAAGGAGATATATTTAAAAGTATTATTAATCAAACTTCATTTGCTATATCTACTCAGGAGTTAAGACCTTTGTTAACTGGATTAAACTTTAAAATAGTAGGAGATATATTTGAATGTATCGCTACAGATTCATATAGATTAGCTAAAAAGACTATCTCTTTAGATGTACCTAGTGATCAGGATATAAATATAGTTATTCCTGGTAAGAATATTATAGAGTTAGATAAGATTATTGTAGATGATGAAAATGTGGAAATGCATGTATTTAGTAATAAGGTTTTATTTAAATATAAAAATCTAATATTTCAAAGTAATCTATTATCTGGTACATATCCTAATACTTCCAATTTAATTCCTACTGATTTTTCTATAATTGTAAATACTAAGTTATCTGATTTCTTTAGTGCTATAGATAGAGCAGCATTACTTACACAAGGGAAAGATAAGAATATAGTTAAGATGAAGATTAAAGATAGTGAAATGATTATTAATTCTTATGCATCAGAAATAGGTAAAGTTGAAGAAAAACTTTCTATTGAAACTAGTAATGATGCTAATATAGATATATCATTTAGTGCAAAATATATGTTAGATGCTTTAAAGACTATTAAAGATGAAGATATATTAATATTATTAAATGGAGAAATAAAACCTATAATAATAAAATCTGTTACTGATGAGTCTTTAATACAGTTAATATTACCTATAAAAACATATTAATTGTTGATAAAAACAACTTATAAACAGTTGTTCCTTTTAAACTTCATAAAATATAGTTGTGAAGTAATGACAAGTTTTATTGTTTGGGTTTAATATATGTTAATTATATGGTTTAATAATAATTGAAATGAACACAAAAAATGAGAGAAGAGGTAATAAATGAAGGTTATATGTAAAAAATAGAACAATTAATTGAAGATGTTGAAAAAATAGGGGAAGATGGATGTCTTTTAAGTAGAATGACTCATACCTATTCTTTGAAAGAGAATGATTTAATCAATCTAATAGTTGATGCATGTTGTGATAAAGTTAATGGAAGCATAAAAGAAGCGGATTAATTACATATTTTTGGAAAATTTGATGAACCAATAAAGAATAGTTGTGTGTATGCTTTGAGAAAATTAGAAAAGATATTTACTGTAGAAGGGATAGAATACAAATGATTTATGATAGAATTAGACTTATTCCATATTCTGATTCTCAAATAGAAGGTATAGTGAGAATCGTTGTGGATAAATATCTTAATGATTTAAAAAGCAGGGGGTATATAACTTATGACCTACGATTTTGGGCTGGGGATATGCTGTATTTAGGTGGTGGAACGGATTATGTCATAAAGCCTTTGGAATATGCTTTGAATGGAGAAAAAATAAAGGTATTTACTAGTTTTAGGGCTTCGAGTGATGATATGGTAAAATCATCAAAGTGTCAAATTCCTTCTGAGGATGGTTGTTTAGATATTAATATTATAAGAGAAGCTAAAAAAGGAGAAAGACAATTAATTTGTATATTAAGTATGACCGTAGATAAAAAACACGGTAATGGTACTACTCTTAAATGTACTATTAGAGGTAAAACGTATTCGACTAGTGATAGGAAATCTATTTCTTATCCTACACAATTATCATTATCAGAAATTGTTTGTGGTAGAAAAATAGAAAATGAAATAGCCGATAAAAAAGTTTTTAGTGAATTTATAAGTGGATTAGTTGTGCCTGCAGAAATTTATGAATAAAAAAATATTATTTGGCAAAAAACATATTTTACAGGAGTAGATAGTGTTAGGGAAGGCTATATTGAAAAGACTGATTGGACTGATGATCTTAAAACCCAAACAATTTTATATGAGTATGTGCCTAGTAGCGACAAGAAAGCAGCTGGTAAATCTGTAGAGATGATAGATAAAGAGGAAACTTTAAGAAAAATAAAAAGTAGTCCATATTTGATTTGTGCTTTAAGTGATATTATATTAAAATCTTTAATAGATTATTATTCTAATTTAAGTCGAACACTTTCAACAGAGTCAATTAATCAAATTTTGCAATCTGCTCATTTAGGTAGAAGTATATATGAAACAATATATTTTAATTTAGAAAAAAAATGGCTTAGTGACAAAAAGCTTGATATTTTAAGAGATATAAAGAAGTTATATGATGAAAGTGAAAAAAGTATAATTATTACTGAGGCTTTAATAATAATTATTAGAGCTATAGAATATCATGATGAAGAAATACTTGATTTGTTGCGAAGACTAGGTATGAATATTGATTTGTACCAAGGTATAGAGGTTAACGTTCCTTCTGATATATATGAGAAATATCAAGGTTTACTAAAAACTAAAGAACAGTTTTATGAGGTTATAACATCTTCTTTTGGTAAAGTTTTAATAAGTGAGTTAGATAGATTTTTAATTAATGAATCGGAAGAGTTAAAAAATTCTGGTGAAGATAAAGTTCGATTAACAGGGGAACAAGCTAAAATATATGCTGATAAAGTATCTGAATTGGGACTTTTACCTTCTAAGTCTATCTTAACTGAAGATGTAGAATATGAATTTCCATCTAGTTTTGGTACGGGGGCTAGTTTATAGTCTTGATAGTTTTGAATCATACACCTATGTTTACATGGGTGTTTTTTTGTAATTTAAAATATAGTCAAATCTTTTAATTATGTTTCTTTTTATACAAATTATTCATAATTTATTAACAATTCAATAAATATCGACAAAAAGGAACAATTTGAAGTGATATAAGGGGATAAATTTTAAAGAGGGGAGGTTTTGGTAATGGAATCATACGAAATTAATAGGGATACTATTGCTTTAGTACCAAAGGATGATGATAAAACTATTGTTTATGAAACTGATGATTCTTTTGTAGTCAATGAAACGCCATTAAGAATAATGGAAGAGAGTTGTGAATACTTTGGTAGTTCCTTTGAAGTAAGGCAGAATGGTACTTTAAAATTAGTTGGTTATACACATAAAGTACCTATTATAGTTGAAGAGTCTAGAGATATTATTTTCTTTCCTACTTTATCACCTAAAAATGACAAATGTAGTTGGGTTTCTTATAAACATGTTTATAGGCCAGATAAGTTTAAAGATAAGACTATAATTGAGTTTAAAAATGGTAAGAAAATAGTGATAAATGCGTCTACAGCTATAATAGATAATCAATTATATAGATGTTCCAGGTTAAAAGATACATTAGATGTTAGAAAAAACAAAGAAAAATAGAGGAATAATGGTAAAAAAGCTACTATAAGTAGCTTTTTTGTGTTATAATTGTAAGTAGGTATGGGAGTACTGCAATATACTTTTTTTTAAAATATGGGGTTAAAAAAGAGGTAATTTATGAAGATACATCATTTGAAATTAATTAATTTTAGAACATATGAAAAAATAGTACTTGATTTTAATAAGAATTTTAACATTATTTATGGTAATAATGGAGAGGGTAAGACTAATCTAATTGAAAGTATTTATGTTTTGGCATTAACAAAGTCTTTTAGGGGATCTGTTGATAAAGTATTAGTTATGAACAATAAAGACTTTGCTAGTGTTGAAGGTAAGGTTGAAAATAAGTATATAGATACCTACAAGATTATTATTAAAGATAATGGTAAAAAGGTTACGGTTAATAGTAATAAGATAGATAAATTAAGTGATTATATTTCTAAAATAAACATCGTGTTGTTTAATCCTGATGACTTACAGATTATTAAAGATACTCCTAATACTAGACGAAAAAATTTGAATTTAGACATTTCACAGGTTAATAATTCTTACTTACGGACTTTAAATAGCTATAATAAGGTCTTAAAACAAAGGAATATGTATTTAAAATCAATGTATTTTAATAGTAATAAGTCTAAAGATTATTTGGATATCTTAACTAATAAATTGATTGATTATGGGATTAAGATATATGAATTAAGAAGGGATTTTCTACAAGTAGTTAGTAGTAAAGTTAGGGATTTATACTTTAAGATATGTGGGATTGATGATTTAAATGTTGTTTATAAGAGTGACTTTAATGGTTTAAGTAGAGAAGATATTATTAATAAGTATGAAATAGTTAAAGAAAGAGATATTATGTTAGGAAAGACTACTATTGGAGTTCATCATGATGACTTAATATTTAAAATAGGAAAATATAGTATTAGAGATTATGGTTCTGAGGGACAACAAAAGAATGCTATAATAGCCTATAAATTTGCTATTTTAAGTATCTTTAAGGAACAAATAGGCAGTTATCCTATATTAATATTAGACGACTTATTTAGTGAGTTAGATAAGACTAAAATTAATAATATTTTAGATCTTATTAATGATGAGACTCAGACTTTTATTACGACAACTGATATAGATAGAATTAATAAACAGTTTGTTGATAAAAGTGACCTGTTCGAAGTGTTTAACGGTACTATAAGGGAGGTTAATAGTGATGAAAGAGGAATATAGTGATAGTGATATTCAAGTTTTAGAAGGATTAGAAGCTGTTAGAAAAAGGCCTGGTATGTATATCGGTACTACTTCTGAAAGAGGATTACACCATCTTGTTTGGGAAATAGTTGATAATTCTGTTGACGAAGCATTAGCTGGATTTTGTGATGATATTGAGGTAACTATTGAAAAGAATAATGTTATAACAGTTAAAGATGATGGTAGAGGTATGCCAACAGGAATTAATCAAAAAACAGGGTTATCCACAATTGAAACTATTTTTACAGTGTTGCATGCAGGTGGAAAGTTTGGTGGAGGAGGATATAAAGTATCCGGAGGACTACATGGAGTTGGTGCTTCTGTTGTTAATGCTTTATCCACTTGGTTAGAAGTAAAAGTATATAGGGATGGACATGTATATTTTCAAAGATTTGAAAATGGTGGACATCCTGTTGGAGATTTAAAAATTATTGAAGATTGTTCTCCTGATAGAACTGGTACTTCTGTATCTTTTAAAGCTGATCCAACTATTTTTAAAGAAACTACAGTATATAGTTTTGACATTTTAGCTAATAGATTAGAAGAATTAGCATTTCTTAATAAGGGATTAAAGATTACTTTAACTGATTTACGAGAAAATGAGAAGAAAAAAGAATTCTTGTATAATGGTGGTATTATTGAATTCGTTAATAAATTGAATAAGAACAAAACAGTATTACACGATGATGTTGTGTATGTGGAAGGCCAAGAAAGCGGTATTTCTTTAGAAGTTGCGTTCCAATATAATACTGATTATAATAGTCAGTTATATTCTTTTACAAATAATATTAATACTTATGAAGATATATTTAATGAGGATGGAGTTAAGAGATAATTAAAAAGAATTATTAACAATTATGCTAGAAAAAACAAGATGTTAAAGGACAATGATGATGCATTAACTGGTGATGATGTTAGAGAAGGAATTACAATGATCATTAGTTGTAAACATCCTGATCCACAGTTTGAGGGTCAAACTAAGACTAAATTAGGTAATGCAGAAGTTAGAAAAATAGCAGATGATGTATTTAGTGAAGGATTAGAAAGATTTTTAATGGAGAATCCTCAAGAAGCTCGTATTATTATTGAAAAAACTATTTCTGCTTCTCGAGCTAGACTTGCTGCTAAGAAAGCTAGGGAAGCAACAAGAAAGAAAGATTTAGATATATCTAATTTTTACGGAAAACTAACGGATTGTTCTTCTAAAGATCCTTCTGAATGTGAAATATTCATAGTTGAGGGAGATTCAGCTGGTGGATCTGCTAAAGAAGGTAGAAATTCTATGACGCAAGCTATTTTACCACTAAGAGGTAAGATACTAAATGTAGAAAAGGCTAGACTTGATAGAGCGCTCGGAAATGATGAGATTAAGTCGATTATTACTGCTTTTGGTACTGGTATTGGTGATGAGTTTAATTTGGATAAGCTTAGATATGATAAGATAATAATAATGACTGATGCAGATGTTGATGGTTCCCACATTAGAGTATTGTTATTAACATTATTCTACAGATTTTTTAGACCTATAGTTGAAACAGGGCATGTTTTTGCTGCTCAGCCTCCTTTGTTTAAAATTACTCATGGTAAAACGAGAAAATATGTATTAACGAATGCTGAGAGGGACGATTATATTGCTAGTTTGCGAGAGAAGAATGTTAAATTTGATATATCTCGTATGAAAGGACTTGGCGAGATGGATGCTGAAGAGTTAAATGAAACTACTATGGATATAGAAAAAAGGGTGTTAAAGCAAATTACAGTAGAAGATGCAAGATTAGCTGATCAAATATTCTCTGATTTAATGGGCGATGAAGTTGAGTTGAGAAGAAAATTTATTGAAGAAAATGCTAAGTTTGTTGAGAATTTGGATATTTAGGGGGGAATTGATTTATGGATAGAATAGTACATAATAATATAGTTGATGAAATAAGAAAATCATTTTTAGATTATTCAATGAGTGTTATAACTTCACGTGCTTTACCAGACTTAAGAGATGGTTTAAAACCCGTTCATAGGCGTATTTTATGGTCTATGTATAGTTCTTCATTTACACCAGATAAACCTCATGTTAAATCAGCTAAAATTGTTGGTGATGTAATGGGTAAATTCCATCCACATGGAGACTCATCTATATATGAAGCAATGGTAAGAATGGCCCAATGGTTTAGTTATCGACATATGCTTGTTGATGGACATGGTAACTTTGGTAATATCGATGGTGACGGAGCTGCGGCAATGCGTTATACTGAGTCTAGGTTATCAAAAATTTCATTGGAATTACTTAGGGATATACGTAAGAATACGGTTGATATGTTGGATAACTTTGATGCGACTGAGAAGGAACCAACGGTTTTACCTTCAAGATTTCCTAATATATTAGTAAATGGAACGATGGGAATTGCGGTTGGTATGGCTACTAATATTCCTCCTCATAATTTAGGTGAAGTAATTGATGCTTGTGTTGCAGTTATCAACAACCCAGATGTAACTTTAGACGAATTAATGAAGATTTTACCTGGTCCTGATTTTCCAACTGGTGCTCTTATTTTGGGAAATAGTGGAATTAGGAAGGCATATGAGACTGGTAGAGGATCGATTACTATAAGAAGTAAAGCTACTATTGAAGAAAAAAATGGTAGAAATTACATAATAATTGATGAAGTTCCATATGGAGTAAATACTTATGATTTAAAAAATAAAGTAGCAGATTTAGTACATAATAAGATAATTGAAGGTATTTCTGATTATCATTCAGATATGAAAAATGGTATTAAAATAACTATTACTTTAAAAAAGGATGCTAATGCACAAGTTGTTTTAAATAAATTATATAAACATACTGATTTTCAAACTAATTATAGTATTATCTTATTGATGTTGGATCAAGGTGTTCCTAAAACATTAGGTTTGAAGGATATTCTTGTTAAGTATATTGAACATCAAAAAGAAGTTATTGTTAGACGTACTAAGTATGATTTAGCTGAAGCCGAGAAATCAGCACATATTTTAGAGGGATTAAAGATTGCTTTAGATAATATTGATGAAGTAATAAAGATTATTAGAGGAGCAAAAACTGATTTAGAGGCTAAAGATACTTTAATGAGTCGTTTTGGATTAGATGATGTTCAATCTCAGGCTATACTAGATATGAGATTAAGACGTTTAACTGGTTTAGAACGTGAAAAAATTGAGAATGATTTAGCTGAATTATTAGAATTAATAACGGATTTAAGAGATATATTAGCTAAAAATGAGAGAGTTATGAACATCATAAAAGAAGAAATTTTAGAAATTAAGAGAAAATATGCTGATGAAAGACGTACACATATTGATATGACGGCTATTGATTATATTGAAGATGAATCTTTGATTCCAAATGAAGATGTAATTATAGCACTTACTAACAAGGGGTATATTAAGAGAACTACTTCTGATACGTTTAAAGCTCAAAATCGTGGTGGAGTTGGAATTAAAGGTATGTCAACAAATGAAGAAGATTTTGTTGAACAAATGATTAATATTCAAACTCATGATGATGTATTATTCTTTACTAATAAAGGTAAAGTTTATAGGCTTAGAGGGTATGAAATACCTGAATATAGTAGACAATCTAAAGGATTACCAATTATTAATTTGTTACAAATTGAAAAAGATGAAATGGTTAATTCAATTATTAAGATTACGAGAGATAAAGTTAATGATAGTAGTAATTTGATATTTGTTACTAAATCTGGACTTGTTAAGAGAACTTCTATTGAAGAATTTAAGAATATAAGACAAAGTGGTAAGATTTGTATTACTTTAAAGGAAAATGATGAATTAATAGCTGTTAAAATGACCAATGGTAACGATTTGGTAATCTTGGGATCATCAAATGGTAGAATGTGTAGATTTAATGAGAATGAAGTTCGTATTATGGGTAGAACTGCCGCAGGGGTTAAGGGTATTGAATTAGTAGATGCAACTTGTATTGGGGCTTCAATTTGTTCTGAAGATGATGAAATTATCATTGTAACTAAGAATGGATATGGTAAAAAGACTTCTATTAGTGAGTATAGACAAACAAAACGTGGAAGTAAAGGCGTTAAAGCTATGAGTATTAGTGATAAAAATGGTGATATTGCTTCGTTTAAGATATATAAACCTAATACTGACTTAGTATTGATTACCGATCTTGGAATGGTTATGAGAATGTCTACTGATCAAATATCAACATTGGGTAGAGTTACTCAGGGTACTAGACTAATGAAAATAAAAGATAATAGTGTAATAGCTACAGTGAGTTTGGTAGATACTGATAAAGAAGAAAATGAAGATATAAATACTGAGGAAAATACGATTGAAAATAATACTGAACCTGTGGATAAATAATTTTATATGAAGGGCTGTAAAGCCTTTTATTTATTGGCTTGAGATAGAATGTTCCACGTGGAACATGTGTCGGAAATAATGTGAAAAATTTACAATGTTCCACGTGGAACATATAAATTATTTGACTATAAAAAATAAATTTGATATTATCTACTCGTGCAACAGAAATATTGTAACCTGGTCAGGACTGGAAAGTAGCAGCCACATCAATCCCTATCTGTGTGCACATTTTTTTTGGAGTGATTAACTTGAATGATTTAATACTGGAAGAATTGGAAAATAGGGTAAATGAAGCTTTAAATAATGATGAAATACCTGTTGGTGCTGTAATATTTAATCAAAATAATGATATAATCGCTTCTGCAGCTAACAATAGGCAAAAGGAATGTAATGTTTTAGGACATGCAGAAATAAATGCTATAATAAAAGCAGAAAAGAAAATAAAGGATTGGCGTTTGGATGGTTATAGTTTAGTGGTGAATCTTGAACCATGTGAAATGTGTTCTAATATAATTAAAGAAACAAGAATAGATAAAGTATACTATTTCGTTGGTAGTAATAACAAAAGTCATGTTAAAATCAGTAAAGAAATACTAGCAGATGATAAATACCGAGAAATAGCTGAAAAATACAAGAAAATTTTATCAACATACTTCAAGAATAAGAGGTGAAAACCTCTTATTTTATGGTATAATATGTTTTATTAGGTGATGAATATGTCTTACAAAGTATTATATAGAAAATATAGACCTAAAACATTTGATGAGGTTGTGGGTCAGGAATATACAACTCAGATGCTAAAAAATGCCATAAACAACGAAAAAACATCACATGCATATTTATTTACTGGTCCAAGAGGAACTGGTAAGACTAGTTCGGCAAAGATATTTGCCAAAGCACTTAACTGTGAAAATAATATTGATGGCAATCCTTGTAATAATTGTAGAGCATGCAATATGTTTGTAGAAAGTCCAGACATTATTGAATTAGATGCTGCTTCTAATAATAGTGTAGATGATATAAGAGAAATAGTAAATAATGTTAAGTTGGTTCCGAGTAACTTGAAATATAAGATATATATAATTGACGAGGTGCATATGTTATCTCCTGGAGCTTTTAATGCCTTGTTATTAACATTAGAGGAGCCGCCTAGTCATGTTGTGTTTATATTAGCTACTACTGAGATACAAAAAGTGCCAATCACGATTCAGTCTAGGTGTCAAAGATTTGATTTTAAGCCTGTAAATGCTCCAGAAATGATTAAAAGATTGAAAGAAATTAGTAATGAAGAAAAAATAAAGATTGATGAAGACGCTTTAGAGGAAATAGCTTTAATATCTGCTGGAGGGATGAGGGATGCGCTGGGAATTCTAGACCAATTATCAGCCGGAAATAAGAAGATTACTGCTGAAATAGTATCTCAGAATTTTGGAAGTGTTTCAAAAAGTAGAATTTTAGAGATTATCAACAATGTTGCTAACGGAGAGACTGAAAAATTAGTAAAAACAATGAATGATATTGAAGAAAGTGGTACTAATTATGAGGTTTTTTTGGATAAGCTAATATATGAACTTAGGAATATCGCTATCGAGCTGAAATCAGGAAGTAGCGATCTATGTGTTGATTACGAAGATATCTATAATATGATAGTGGATTTGAATGAATTACTGGGTAAATTAAATATTAATGTTAATCCATTTGTCCTAATTGAGATTGTTTTGCTGAGATATTTAAGAAAAGATTATAAGAGTGAGATATTAACAAACAATGTGATAGACGTAAGCAAAAATTATTTCCCGGGAAATAATTTGAGCGAGAATGACATTCAAAACAATAATAACTCGGGAAATAATTTCGGGAAATCGAACGAAAAGGGAAATAACTCGGGAAATAATCAACTGTATTTGGGAAATAAATTATCTGATATAAAGGAAGAAATGAATTTTCCGGGAAATAATATGGACGAGGACAAAAGCAGTGCTGGTACCTTGGGAAATAATGTTACGTCGATTGATGTGATGGTGAGAATTAATAATTGTTTTGTTGACGTGTCCATGGAAGAAAAGAAAAATCTTATGTCTCGTTGGGTAGACTTTATGAATTTTTTAATGGGAGTAGATAGGAATTTAGTGTCTATTTTAGCAGATACTATTGTATTAGCATCTTCAGCTAATTATTCACTGATTCAGAGTAAAAATAGTAATACTAATGATTTGATTAATATGAATATTAAGAAACTTGAAAAGCATTTTAACGATTTTTCGGGGAGTTACAGACGATTTGCTGCTATAAATGATGAATTATGGAAAAAAGAAGTTGAAAAATATAGATTAAATCGAAAAAATAAAATAAAATATAATTATATTGAAGAAGAAGTATTGGACTCGGCAATCGATGAGTCGGAAACTATTGAAGTTGACGACATTGAGAGGGTTGCTATGGAAATATTTGATACTTATGAAGTAGAATAGGAAAGAGGAATAAATTATGAATATGCAAGCTTTAATGCAACAAGCACAAAAAATGCAAAAAGAAATTACTAAGAAGAAGGAAGAATTGGACAAGAAGGAATTTACAGGCAAATCTGAATTGGTTGAAGTTATTATGCTTGGAAGTAGAAAACTAGTTTCGGTTAATTTTAAGAATAAGGATAGTATTGATGTAGATGATTTAGAGGTTCTACAGGATATGATTGTTATTGCAGTTAATGATGCTTTGGCACAGATTCAAAAGGAATCTGATTCTATGCTTGGGGCATATGGAAATCAATTTGGTGGATTATTCTAATGATCTATCCTAAGAATTTATCAGATTTAATTAATAGTTTTAAGAAATTACCCGGTGTCGGTGAGAAAAGTGCTGAAAGGTTTGCTCTTTCAGTTCTTGATATGCCTTCTGATGAGGTTAATGTTTTTTCGGCAGCTTTAATTGATTGTCGAAGTAATTTACACCCTTGTGAGATATGTGGCCATATCACTGATAAGGATATTTGCGATATTTGTTCTGGGTCTTCGAGGAATAAAAATGTTATTTGTGTACTTGAGGATTATAAAAGCGTTTTTGCCTTTGAAAAAGCTGGTAATTTTAATGGTGTCTATCATGTGCTTAATGGTTTAATTTCACCGATTGATGATGTAAATCCTGAAGATATAAATATTGCTTCTTTAATTAAAAGAGTTGAGAAGTTACAAAAACCAGAAATAATAATAGCTCTTAAGTCGACAGTTGAAGGAGATACGACAACCTTGTATATTAAGAAGCTTTTGGAAGGAAAAAATGTCGAAATTTCTAGATTGTCATATGGGTTACCTATGGGAGCTGAGATTGACTTTTTAGATGAGATTACTTTGGAACGAGCATTAAGTGATAGAAAGAAAATAAATGAACAAGAATGAAGGTGATATCTTGTTTGAGGGGAAGGTATTTAATTCCTTAGTTGATCGATACCATGAGAAAAAACTATCTCATGCTTTTTTGCTTGAAACTAACGACGAAAAGAAGTGTCTAAGCGATTTATACAAATTTATTAAAACAATCAGTTGTCCACAGGATTATTGCGAAGATTGTCATTTAGAAGGATGTAGTATATGTAATTTGATTGATACTGATAATCTCCCTTCTTTAATTAGAGTTGACCCAGATGGTGTACAAATTAAAAGAAGTCAAATACAGGAAGTATTAAATAGGTTTCAATCTAAACCAATATTTGCTAATTACAATATTTATATAATAAATGAATGTGATAAGCTTAATACTACTAGTGCTAATTCACTACTTAAGTTTATTGAGGAGCCAGAAGATGATATTATTGGATTCTTTGTCACTACTAATAAAATGAACGTGTTATCAACAATTAGGAGCAGATGTCAGGAAATAAATGTTTATTATCAAAAAGTGGGAGAGGATTTCATTTACCTTGATAGGATTGTATCGTATTTAAATAATGTTTATAAAAATGATGATGCTATTCTCTTTAACAAGAATGAGGGAATACTATTTTTTAAAGAGAGAGTAGAATGGATTTGTTTCTTTCAAGAAATGTTACTGGTATTGTATTCTTATTTAAAGAATGCTAATAATGATTATGATATACAATTTTTGAAGGATACTGATCATTCTAAATTGGCTAATTTTGTTACTTTTGTAGAAACTATTTTGAAATATTTACAAAGTAATGGTAACATAGAGTTGATTTTAGATAAATTTGTAATTGAAATGAGGAATTATTATGCATAAGATTTATGGTGTAGTTTTAAAAGAAGAGGGAAAAGTATATTATTTTAATGGATTAGAACTAGATATAGAAAATGGAAAATACGTTGTTGTTAATACTGATAAAGGTATTCAATTAGGTAAAGTTATTAGAAGAGTTGATGAAAGTAAAATAAAAATTTTTCCTGAAGACATGAAGACTATAGATAGAATTGCTAGTGATGATGATTACAATACTTATCTAAAGAATCTTGCGGCTGCTGATAAGGCTTTAAAAAAATCTCGAGAAATTGTAGATGAATTGGGAATGGAAATGAATATTATAGAGTGTTCTTATACTTTAGATAAGAAACAGTTATTATTTAATTTCGTTGCCGATGAGAGGGTTGATTTTAGAGAATTAGCAAAGAAATTAGCTTCTATTTATAAAACTAGAATAGAATTAAGACAAATTGGTGCGAGAGATAAAGCGAGAATGGTTTGCGGTATTGGACAGTGTGGTAGAACGTTATGTTGTTCAACTTTCTTAAGTCATATTGATTCTGTTACTATGAATATGGCTAAAAACCAAAATATAGCTTTAAATCCAACTAAAATTAATGGTGTATGTGGTAGATTGTTGTGTTGTTTAACTTATGAAGATGAAGAATACACTAGATGCCAATATGGTATGCCTTCAGTTGGACAAAGTGTTAAAACGGAATATGGTAATGGCAAGGTAGTATCGGTTGATATTTTGAAGAGAAAATATAAAGTTGATATAGATGGTGTAATTAGGGAGATAGAATTAGATAGTGAAAATAGTAAAAAATGATTTATATGATTATTATGGTTTATCTATATATCAAGATGAAGATTGGTTTAAGTTCTCTTTGGATTCTATATTGTTGGCTGAATTTGTTGAATTTAGGGGAAAGGAACATGCTATAGTTGATATGTGTACAGGGAACGCTCCTGTACCTTTAATTATGTCTACGAAGACTGATAGTAAGATTTATGGAATAGAGGTTCAAGAGGATATTGCTAAGTTATCTAATTTAAGTGTAGAAGAAAATAATCTTAAAGATAGAATAACGATTATTGTCGATAATATTAAGAATGTATCTAAGTATTTTGAAGCAGAGAGTGTTGATATAGTTACTTGTAATCCACCTTATTTTAAATATAATAATTCATCCTTAATAAATGAAGATAGAGTTAAAGCTATTGCTAGACATGAGATAGAATTAGAACTGGAAGATTTAATGGTTTCGGCTAGATATATGCTTAAAAATGAGGCTCCTTTTTATTTAGTACATAGATGTGATAGGTTAGAGGAAATAATAGCGTTATTAAGTAAATATAGATTTGCTGTTAAGAAGTTGCAGTTTATTTATTCAAATAGTAATAAGGATGCGATTATGGTATTAATTAAATCTATTAAAAATGGTAAGGTTGGCAGCTTAAAAGTAGGTAAACCTATTTTTATTAATGATTATTCTAGTTATAAGAATATATTTGATTGAGGTGTAAAATATGAAATTAATAGTAGCTTTAGGTAATCCTGGGGATGAATATAAGTATACTAGACATAATGTCGGTTTTCTTATATTAGATGAATACCTTGGGGATGTAAAATGGAAGAGTAAGTTTAATGCCATGTATTATGAGACAAATATTAAGAGTGAAAAGGTATTATTTGTCAAACCATTAACGTATATGAATTTGTCTGGTGATGCAGTTGTTAAATTTGTCAAATATTATGATATTGATTTGGATGATATATTAATTATCCAGGATGACTTGGATTTGCCATTTGGGGTCTATAAACTTAAGACTAATAGTTCTGATGGTGGACATAATGGGATTAAGTCAATTATTAATCGATTAGGATCTAAAGAGTTTGCTAGATTGAAGGTGGGTATATCTAATAATAAAAGTATAGATACTAAGGATTATGTATTAGGTAATTTTTCTTCTAGTGAAAGGAAAACATTTAAGGAGATGCAGTGTAGTTTTAATAGTATTATTAATTGTTTTATTAGTGATGGTATAGAAAGAACTATGAATATTTATAATACGAGAAATAAGGGATAGTATGGATTTTTTAGCTAATTACTTTAATTATGAAAATGGGCTAACTATTAGTGGCTTTACACGAGAGTTAAATATTCTATATATAGTAAATAAGTTTAAGATAAGTAACGAAAATGTATTGGTACTAGTTAATAGCCTATATGAAGCTAATATTTATTTTGAACTATTGAAGACGTACGTTGATGAAGTATGTCTATTTCCTATGGATGATTTTTTAACTAGTGTAGCAGTAGCTATATCTCCAGATTTAAAGAATGCTAGGTTAGAAACTATTAATACTATTACTAGTAATAAGAAGTGTATAGTAGTTACTAATTTGATGGGATATTTAAGATATTTACCTGATAAGAGTAATAAGAGAAATTTGGAATTTTTGTTAAATAAAAAATCTAATATAAAGAGAAGTGATATTTTAGATATCTTGGAAAAGTATGGATATAATAGGGAAAGTCTTGTTACTAATACTGGTGAATATGCTGTTAGGGGATTTATTATAGATATATTTTTAATAGAAGAAGAACATCCAATTAGAATAGAGTTTTTTGGGGACGAAGTTGATTCAATTAGATATTTTGATGAAAATAGTCAGTTATCTCTTGGGGAGCTAGATGAGATAGTTATTAAACCTTATATTGAAGTTATGGGTGACAACAATAGTTCTTTATGTGATTATATGGAGAAACCTTATTTATTTGTTGTTAATAAAGATCAAATAGATGTTTCTTATAATAAGTTATTAGAAGATATATTCGAATACAATGTTAGTAATAATACGCCTAATAAGAAGTACATGTTTACTAGAGAAGAGATATCTTGTGATAAAGTTATATATCTTAATATTATTAATGATAGTAGTGGTGGTAAAGTAGTAAGTTATAAGTCTAGAGAGATTGATAATTTTAATAGTAATTTTGAGTTATTAGCTACTTTTTGTAATAAAAATATAAAAAATGGTAAGACTATAATTTTATGTTTGAATAATGAAAAACAGTTAAAGGTTTTAATATCATTTTTGGAAGATTATTATGTAGTGAAGAATAATAAGATTTTAGATGGGGCTGTAAATATTTTATATAAAAAGATAAATAGTGGATTTATTTTTGACAAATATATAGTTATAGGTGCGAATGATATTGAAAAAACTAAGAGTAATTATATTAGCTATAAGAATTCTTATAAGATAGGTAAGAAGATAAAAGACTTTGGGCAGCTTAATATAGGGGATTATGTTGTACATTCTCAACATGGTGTTGGTATTTATAATGGAGTTATAACGTTAACTAAGAATGGTTTAAAGAAGGATTATTTACAGATAAACTATGCCGGTAATGACAAGGTATACATTCCAGTTGAGAAGATAAGTACAATACTAAAGTATTCTGGAAAAGAGGGGATAATACCTAGATTAGATAGACTTAATAGTACTAGTTGGTTAAAGAAGAAGAGAGAATTAAGGAACAGAATAAAAGATATTAGTGGGGAATTAATTAAGTTATATGCTGCACGTGAGAATATACAAGGACAACCTTATAAGGACTATGCTGAAGAAGCAATATTTGGTTCTGAATTTGTCTATGACGAGACAGCGGATCAATTAAAAGCTATTGAAGATATCAGTAATGATCTAGCATCTCCCGCTCCAATGGATAGACTATTATGTGGAGATGTAGGATTTGGTAAGACTGAGGTTGCATTTAGAGCAATGTTTAAGACAATAGTTAATAATAAACAAGTATTCTATTTGTGTCCTACGACTATATTGTCTAAGCAACAATATGAGAACGCTGTTGAAAGATTTAAAAATTATCCGATAGAGATTGCTTTACTAAATAGATTTACTAGTAGTAAAGAAACTAAAAGAATATTAGAGGGTTTAGAGAAGGGTACCGTTGATATTGTTTTTGGTACGCATAGATTATTATCTAATGACGTTAAGTTTGGGAAATTAGGATTGCTTATAGTAGATGAAGAACAAAGATTTGGAGTAACTCATAAGGAGAAGATTAAACAATATAAGAATGATGTTAATGTTTTAACTTTGAGTGCTACTCCTATACCTAGGACTTTAAAAATGGCTTTGTCTGGATTAAGAGATTTATCTATTATAGATACTCCTCCTACTAATAGGTATCCTGTTCAAACTTATGTAATACAAGAAAACGATTTAATAGTAAAGGATGCTATATATAAAGAGTTATCTAGAAAAGGTCAAGTATTTATTTTATATAATAAGGTAGCCTCTATAGAGTCTAAAATGAATCATATACATAGATTGGTACCCGAGGCTAAGATTACTTTTGCTCATGGACAGATGAGTAAACAAGAACTTGAAAAAGTAATGGAAGATTTTGTTAATCAAGAGTACGATATTCTATTATGTACTACTATAATTGAAACGGGTATAGATATTAGTAATGTTAATACATTAATAATATATGATGCGGATAATTTTGGTTTATCGCAGTTATATCAAATTAGAGGAAGAGTTGGTAGAAGTAATCGTATAGCTTATGCTTATTTAATGTATGATAAAAATAAGATGTTAAATGATATAGCTGTTAAGAGGTTACAGGCTATTAAAGAGTTTACCGAACTTGGTAGCGGTTATAGAATTGCTATGAGAGATCTTAGTATACGTGGAGCTGGGGATATTCTTGGTTCTGAACAAGCAGGATTTGTAGATGCGGTTGGAATAGAAATGTATATGAAAATGATTGAGGAAGAAATGAAGAGAATGAAAGGAGAGAAGGTTGAGGAAGATGAAGATATTCAACCTAATAAATCTTTAATAGAAGTAGAAACTCATATCAGTGATAGTTATGTATCTGATGAAGATATAAAGATAGAGATACATCAAAAGATTAATGAAATAGATGGATATAAGAAGCTAATAGAAGTAAAAAAAGAATTAGAAGATAGATTTGGTAAAATAAGTAATGAGATAGAAGTATATATGTATGAAGAATGGTTTGAAAAATTAGCTCAGGATCTTGGCGTTGAAAATGTTAGACAAAGTGATAGAGAAATAGAGGTAGAATTACCTTCTAATATTTCTAGTAAAATAGATGGTGAAAAATTTTTTGTAACTGCATATAGCATTAATCCAAGATTTAGGTTAAAATATATTAAAGAACGAGTAACTATATCTTTAACGTTACTTAATCTTAAAAAACATTTTTTATATTTTCTAGTGCCATTGCTAGAAGAGGTAAAAGAAGAAATTAAAAAGAAGGAGAGTTAGTATGAAGAAAAAAGTTTTATTGATGGTGATGTTATTAACTATTATGTTATCTACAGGATGTTTTAATAGTAATAGCGGTAATAAGGAAAACAAAGAAAGGGTAAAGAAACAAGAGGTAGTAGAAGATACTTCTAAGAATGAAGTAAAGACATTAGAATTTTTATGTGATAATGAAAAGATTCAAATAACTACACCAACTACTTGGAAAAAGTATGAAGAGGGGACACTTAATAAAGATTCTAGTTTAGAATTGGTTGGTAAATCAACTAATAAGTATCTTCTAGTTATAAGTGAAAAGAGAGAAGACTTTGCTAGTTTTAATGCTTGGTTTGATATAGTATTTAATCATAGTAAAGAATCATATAATTTAGATGAAAATAATCTTCAAAGAATGGATGAGAATGGTTTAAATATTAGATATATTGAATCTAATGTTGAAAGTGAAGGCTTAAATATTTATCTTCAATTATATTATATTGAAACAGATAATTATTATAATCAAATATTAATATGGACTACTAATTCTAACAAAGGTAATTTAAGTACTGAGTTTAGAGATATAGCTTTATCTTTAAAAGAACTAAAATAATAGTTCTTTTTTGTTGCTATTGTTCTATTTTTTACTTAAAATGTATGTATAGAGTGGTGTTTTGATATTTGTATTTGAAAACAAATAATGAAATATTTTTTTCTATGTATTTAAGAATAATCATTATGAATTAGTATTTCTTTGGAGGTAGTATATGAGAAAGTTTGAAAAGATATCTTTTGAGCAATTTAAAAAGGATATTAGCGATGATGAAGGTGTGTATAAAAATTATTCTTTGCCTATGAGAAAGACAAAAGCTTCTATTGGGTATGATTTCTTTGCTCTTGAAGATTTTGAAATAAAACCTGGGGAAATTAAGAAGGTTCCAACAGGAGTAAAAGCTATATTTCCTAAAGACGAGGCTTTCATGTTATTTGTTAGAAGTAGTATGGGTTTTAAGTGGAATGTAAGACTATGTAACCAAGTGGGTATTATAGATAGTGATTTTTATAATAATAGTGAAAATGAAGGACATATGTGGTTTGCTTTTCAAAATCATGGCGATAAGATTTTTAAAGTGAAAGCTGGAGAGGCTTTTGGGCAAGGTTTGTTTGTTAAGTGCTGCTTTGTTGATGAAGAAGATGTAAGTGACGAGAGAGTAGGTTGGAGTGGTATACCCGAGTAATTATTTCTCTTTTTTTCTTGAAAGAACTTTTTATATTATGTACAATAAATCAGGAGGGTGTTTTTTTGTGGAAATAATACAAAGTATGGAGAAAACCGTAAAATTTGGTTCAAAATATAGGGCCAAATGGAAAACAAATAGTCTCTGCGTTTGTTGATTCTGAGGGAAATCAAATGGGTATTAATAAGTTAGATGGTGTACATAACTTGTTGGTTAGTTATGGAATGATTGGAAATCAAAAGTCTAATTCTTGGAAAAAATAATAGTAATGGATATACTTATGCTTTAAGAGGTTATGTACCTCATTTTGATGAAGAACAAATGAAAGGGGAATGAATATGTTTACAGATACACATTGTCATCTATTAGATGAGTATTATGAAGAAATAAATAGTATTTATGAATCAATGCATAATAATAATATATATAGAGTTATTAATAATGGTATTGACGATAAAACTAATAGGGAAATAATAGATAAGATTAGTAAATATGACTGGATGTACGGAACTATAGGTATTCATCCTGAAGAAGTAGATAGTTATAAAGATGAACATTTAGATTATATTGAAAAAAATATTAGTAATGATAAGATAGTAGCTATTGGTGAGATAGGATTAGATTATTACTATACTAAGGAGAATAAAGAGAAACAATTGGAGCTGTTTGAAAAACAATTAAAACTAGCAGAAAAGTATAATATACCAGTTATAGTTCATAGTAGAGATGCAACATTAGATACTATTGAATGTTTGAAAAAGTTTAATGTTAAAGGGGTTATACATAGTTTTACTGGCAGTTATGAGACAGCTTTAATATATATTAAAATGGGATTTTTATTAGGAGTTAATGGAGTGGTTACTTTTAAGAATTGTAATTTTATAGAAGTATTAAAGAAAATAGGAATAGATAATATTATATTAGAAACGGATAGTCCTTATTTAACTCCTGTACCTTTTAGAGGAAAGAAGAATGATCCTTCGCATATAATAGATATTGTAGAATATTTAGAAACTAATTTGGGTATTAGTAAAGATGTGATATGTAGAGTAACAGAAGATAATATTAAAAGGCTTTTTGACATTTAGTTTTAGGGATGTTATCATATTATTTAATAATTTAGAGGTGTTTTGGAATGAAATATAAACTGAGACCGGGTATTAAAAGAGGTCTTGAGATAATAATTATATTGTTATTAGTATTATTTTTGACTAATACAAATAGTTTTTCTTCATATGCATTTGATTTTGATTCGTTAAATGAAGAGGTTGGTTTAGTAGCAATGGCTACAAAAAATGAGGAAGAAAAACCTAAACCAGTAGTAAAGAAGAAAGTTACAACTACTAGTAGTGCGTCCTATGTGACAAAGAGTAGTGTTAGTATTAGTAGTGATGGTTTAATATATGGGTCATTAACGGGTTATGCATCTGATTGTCCAGCTTGTTCTGGTAGGTTAGCTTGTACGGGGTATAATGTATATAGAAATGGGGTAGTAACATATCCAGATGCGACATATGGAGAAGTTAGAATAGTTGCTTCTTCTAGAAATATTGCTTGTGGATCAATAGTTGCGATTAATAGTTCACTTACTGCTTCCCCTATGGTAGCTATCGTGTTAGATAGAGGTGTAGGAGGAAATAATTTAGATTTACTAGTAGCTTCAGAAGCTGAAGCTTATCGAAATGTAGGAAGAAAGAGTGTGTCGTATACAATATTAAGAAGTGGTTGGTAAAATGGGATATAAACATAAGAAAAAGTTTGGACAAAACTTTTTAAAGAATAAGAAAGTATTAATTAATATTATAGATAGTATTGATGTTACGGATAAAGATTTAATATTAGAGATAGGTCCTGGACAAGGGGCTTTAACTAAGTATTTGAAATTGTTTAATTGTAATATAAGATGTTATGAAGTGGATTCTGATTTAAAAGTGTATCTTGATAGCTTTGAGGATGAAAAAACATCAATAGTGTTTAAGGATTTCTTAAGTGTTAATGTCGAAGAAGATATAAAAGATATTAAATATAATAATCTATATGTTGTTGCTAATTTACCATATTATATTACAACACCTATTTTAGATAAGATTATTAATACTAATATAAATGTAAAAGAAATGGTATTAATGGTTCAAAAAGAAGTTGCCTATAGATTTGCAGCTAAACCCGGTACTAAAGATTATGGGGCAATAACGGCAATACTTAATTCGTATTTTGATATAAAATTATTATTTGAAGTAAGTAGGAAAGAGTTTGTTCCTGAGCCTAATGTGGATAGTGCTGTAATTAAGTTTAAAAGCAATGAAAATAGTGAAAAAATAGCCAATAGACAATTATTTAATAGACTAGTAAGAGATGCTTTTAGGATGAAAAGAAAGAATATTAAGAATAATTTATCTAATTATGATATAGATTTGATTAATAATATTCTAGGTAAGTATGGTTTATCTGTTCAAGATAGAGCCGAACAAGTACCTTTAGAGTGTTTTATAGAGATATCTAATAGTATGAATTAAAAATTTTATTGATTTTCTTGGTAATATGTCTTAAAATTATATTAGTTGATAAACTTGGAGGGAGTGTTGTTATGAAAATTACAAAAGTAGTACTTCGTAATAAAGAAAAAGAAGATTCACGTATGAAAGCTATTGCAACCGTTACTTTGGATGAAGCTTTTGTTATTACAGGTATAAGATTGATTCAAGGTGATGATAAGATGTTTATCGCTATGCCTAGCAGAAAGATTAGCGAAGGTGTATATGATGATATAGCTCATCCTGTAAATCAAGAAACACGTAAGATGTTTGAAGATGCAATCTTTGGTGCTTATGAAGAGATGAAAAAAACTGGCGAAGAACTAGTTAAGATTGAATTATAATAAATACTCAAGTTTAACTTGAGTTTTTTTGTCAATATAGGGTAAAGTGTTCCTCTTATGAAGATTGATGATTATTAATTGTGTTATAATTGTCTTAATAATAGGAGGGATGTTTCTTGGGGAAAAAGAGAAAAAAATCATCTAATAAATATAAGTATCTTGTACCTATCTTTTCTTCTGTTATATTAGTTATTGCTTTAATTGGTACAATTATTAATGATTATGTACAAGTTATAAGAAATAGAAATGAAACCAAACTGATTAATACTGAATATGAGAAGTTATTGGAAGAAGAGGCCTCTTTGAATGTAGAAGTATCTAAGTTACAAGATCCTGATTATATAGCTAGATATGCTAGGGAAAAATATATGTATTCTAAGAATGGGGAGATAATACTTAGAATGGTAGATCCTAGAGAGGAAAATGATGATAGTAAAGAAGAATAATATAGACTTTAAGTTTATATTTTTTTATTTTATAATTATCATAGGTAAAGAGGTTAGAGTATGAAAAAAAATATGGTTAGATTGGCCGTAAAAGATATACAGGTCGATAGTATTGTAGACGGGGAAGGTATAAGAAGTGTAATATGGTTTCAAGGTTGTGGCCATAAGTGTTTTAATTGTCAAAATCCTGAGACTTGGGATTTTGAAGCAGGATATTTAGTTCCTGTTGATGAAGTAAAAGAGAAAATTAGATATTTAGAATATCAACAGGGTGTTACTTTTTCTGGGGGAGATCCTTTATATCAGTTAGATGCATTTATTGAACTGGCTAAAGAGGTGCATAAGTGTAAGATGGATGTATGGGTTTATACTGGTTTTACATATGAACAATTAATAAAATTAGCTGATGATGATAGTAAATATTTGGATGCCTTAAAAGAGATAGATGTCTTGGTAGATGGACCTTTTATCCAAAGATTAAGGAGTTTTGAGGCTAAGTTTAGAGGGTCTACAAATCAAAGAATTATAGACGTTCCTAATAGTTTAAAAGAAAAGAAAATTATATTGGTAGAAAAGTACAAATAAGTCTTTTCTTTTTTTATTTTTAATGTATAATATTTACCCAAGTGGGGCGATAATATGTGCAATATTCGTATTAGCGAACTAAGTTATTCTTATGCAAATATAGATGTCTTTAAAGGTTTAAATTTTGATTTAAAAGATAATAAGACGCTTAGTATTATTGGCCCTTCTGGGTCAGGAAAAACGACTTTATTACGCATTTTAAATGGGGAATTAGAATACCAGGGAGATATTACTATATCTGGTGTAAAAGTTAATAAAGATAATTTTGCTATTTTAAGAGAAAAAATAGCGGTTGTTTATAATACAAATGAATTTGTTAATGAGCTAGTAAGAGATGAATTAAGATTCTCTTTGGAAAATATGAATATTAATCCTAAGGAAATTGGAAATAGAATTGATGAATTAGATGATTTTTTTGGGATTAAAAAGATATTTAATAAACCAATTGAGTTATTATCTACTAATGATAGAACTTTGGTAAAAATATTATCTTATGCGATATATTGTCCTGAATATATAGCTATAGATGATTTATTAATTAATTTAGATGAAAGAACTAAGATATTATTACTTAATTATATAAATTATAAAGGAATTATTTTAATAAATGTTACTTCTAATCTAGAGGATACTATATATACCGATTATACTTTGGTTTTATATAATATGATTAATGCGATTGATGGAAGGACATTAGATGTTTTAAAAGAGGAGAAGATTCTTAAAAGAATGGGATTAAGTTTGCCTTTTTATTTAGATTTATCTATTCAATTAGAGCTATATGGCTTGATTAATAGGACCTATTTAAATAAAGAAGATCTGGTGGAGAGTTTATGGAGATGATATTTAATAAATTAACATATATAGAGAATAAAAAGACAGCTAGAGAAATTAAATATTTAGAAGATGTAAATTTAGTAATAGATAACGGTAGTATTTCAGCTTTTATAGGGGATAAACTAGATGTACTAGGTAAATTATTGTTGGTTTTAAAAAGACCCACTAAAGGGGAACTAAGATTTAATAATATTATTGTTAGAAGAAATAGTCATATTGATAATATTAATAATATAAGAAAAAATATTGGGTTTGTTTATAATAATTATAATAAGAAGTTTATAGAACCAAGTGTATTAAAAGAGATAAGTTCGACGATGAAAAATTATGATTATCACTCGGAGAATGTAGTAAAGCATGTTGTACAATCTCTTAGAATAGCGGGACTAGATGAAACTTATTTAGATAGAGATCCTAATGAGTTGTCATCTGTAGAAATGAAAAAGGTAGAATTAGCTATGGTAATTAGTTATAATCCTGAGGTAATAGTTTTAGATAATTTTGATAAGGGATTATCTTTTAGAGAAAAAGAATATTTTAAGAAGTTATTTTTGAAACTTAAGAATAAGTTTAATAAAACTATTATAATTATAACTAATGATATTTCCTTTTTGTTTGATCTTGTGGATAATGTACACGTTATTAACAAAGGTAAATTAGTACTAAGTGAAGGTAAGGATATTTTTTATAATACTAAGTTATATAAGTATTGTAATGTGCCGAAAATAATTGAGTTTACTAAGTATGTCGAGTTATTGGGGCATGATATAAAAAAGTGTACGGATATAAAAGAATTAATAAAGGAGTTATATAGAAATGTTGGATAAATATATGGTT
>CAMYYH010000003.1 GCA_947303405.1 uncultured Mycoplasmatota bacterium | reverse complement strand
TAGCATTAAGGTTCAAATATTAAGCATTAATAATAACAAAGAATTAGCAGAGGATATCTCTAAGAGATCAGGAATCCCTATTGAGTTTGTATATGAACGGCTTAAACGCAAGCAGCCTATAGAGTTGCTTATATTTTTAGTTTATAATTATTTTTCTTTAAAATGTTAATACCAATAATGCTGATTATAAATAGAAGTATGAAGATAATTATCTTATCTTTAGTAATTATTGTTTTTCCAGTATCTGGGTTTTCTATTATATTATTTATTTTTTTTATTATAGGGTTAATAATAGGAGTACTAATATTAAAATTAGTGGTTGCTTCACCATCTATTACTTCTAATTTAATCTGGTGTTGCCCATTTTTCATTGAATTAACATATTCCTTTTTAAATATTATAGAACCATCTTCAAATGTTTCGTAATTATCGGTTTCTACTAGTGTATTATCAATATATATTTGGCTTTTTGATAATTTGTCATATGGAATATTTAGTTTAAATGATAATTTGTTTTCGCTATTTGGCGAATAATCTTGATTATTACCAGCTATGAATATAGGATTGGCTACTTTAATAATAATCCTATTAATATCAACTCCTAATTCTTTCATTTTTTCTTTTTCGCTATCATCTAGATAATGATCAATGTTATCTTGGTATGTAACATCATCTAAGGGAATAGGAATTCCTGAATAACCTAATTTGATAATTCTTTTGTTATTATTATAAAAGTAGAAATCATCAGCATAGTTTAAAGAGTTTGTGTTAACAAAGTTAACGAGTTTTATCATATTTTCTATTTGGGTATAATTGTCTTTGTTGGCTTCGCTTAAACGAAAAACATAGCTGGTATTATCAGTATATTCTTTATCGCTAAATGCTAAAATAAATTTTGAATAATTATCATAATCTAATGATAGATCTTTTGCTTTTTCTTTTATTTCGTCTGTTAATTCTATTATTATATCGTCTTCAGGAGTGATAGTACTAGGTATAGTTACATTACTAGAAGTGATTTCTCTTTTTTGTGAACCTTGATTTTCGACAAAATCATAATTATTAATCATTTTAAATATTTCTTTTGAATTGCTAGTATAAATTGTCGTTTCTTCATTTATATTATCGTATATCTTTGAGTTTAAACTACTAAGCAATCGTTCGTATGTGAAAATGCTAATTTTGCTGGGATCTTTAGGTATTTCCATAATTAGTGTATCCTTGATGTCTTTGCCCTTTACTTCTTTTACACTTATTTGGATAGCGTCATACTGTTTAACGTAATCCTTTAAAAATATGTTGTAGTCAGTGCTTATCAAATCATCGGTTATTTCCAACAAACAATCTTCTTTTGTTACTCCGTCTAATAATTTGAAGGACGATTCTACGCTGTTATTTTGGGCAAAAATGCTAACAATCTCTTTCCCATTATTATTTACTTTAACGCTGTTTTGGATATAGTTTTTTTCAAGAATTGGATTTATCATGAAGACGTCTAATATTGTTGAGTTTAATTTAAAATCTATCGAATCTAAACCATTTGAGGGTAGGGTTAATTCATAAATCTTTTTCTCTTTTGCTTGAACCGTTATTGTAATTATACATGTTAATATAATTAGTATTGAAATTAGTGCTTTTTTCATAATAATACCTCTATTTTTTTATTATCGTATCATAACTTTTTAAAAAAATAAACAATGTTTATTATAGTAAGACGGAAGAATTAGGAAAAGAAACAAATGGTAGTCATCAGATGAAAAAATGTAAACTATTAATAAAATAGTATTTAATTTATTTTATATCTAGCAGTGAAGCAGCTAAATAATATGTTATATCTTAAGGAGTGATAATAAATAAGATATAAAGAAGAAGGAATAAAGGGTTAAAAAATTAAAAGGAATCAAAAATAATTGGGTAAATACTAAAAAAAGAATTTGAGATAATAGAAATAAGTAATGAAATCTTTAAAAATAAAAATTGTTATATTATAATAAATGACTTGAGAAAGTGAGGAATTATATTGGGGTATATGATTAGGGAGTTGCCTAAAGAGGAACTACCTAGAGAAAGATTAATGAAGTATGGGGTAAAAGCATTAAGTAATGAAGAATTACTTAGTATTATATTAAGAATAGGAACTAAGAATAAGAGTGTTAAAGAATTAAGTAGTGATATATTAAAGAAATATAAGATAAATGATTTATCAAATATTTCTTATAGTGTATTAGCTAGTATTAAAGGAATAGGAAGTGTTAAGGCAGTTACTCTACTCGCAGCTTTAGAACTTGGTAAAAGAGTATATTTGGATAGTGATAATACTTATTATATAAGAAGTAGTGAAGATGTATATAAGTATGTTAGGTATGAAATGGAGGATTGTTTACAAGAAAAGTTTATGGTTATTTGTTTGGATACTAGGAAGAAAATAATACTAAGTAAGGTTTTATTTATAGGAACCGTAGATAGTTCTAATATATATGCTAGGGATATATTCAGAGAGGGAGTTAAGAGTAACGCTAGTAGTATGATTCTAGTACATAATCATCCGGCTGGGAGCGTTATTCCCTCTAAAGAAGATGTTTATCTTACTAATAATTTAATAAGAATAGGAAAGATATTAGGTATTAAGATAATAGATCATATTATTATAGGTAATAATAGTTATTATAGTTTTTTAGAAGATTATAGAGATTTGTTTTGACTGATGTTTTAGTATATGTTAGTATATTTTGCGTGATATTGTGATAGGGAAAAGAGGAAATATTATGAGTCATAATAAAATAGATAATTCGTGGATAGACTTAGTAAAAAATGCGGCTAATCAAGTTCTTGGGTCTCCTTTGATAAGCGATATTTCTAGCTATCCGGCTAAATATGAAACGTTATTAGAAACATTTGTTCTGGATTTGTTTGTTGATTATAATGACGCGATTCTTTCAAGAGGTAAACATGGAATTCGGTCATTTAATAAGGCCGTTACATCTTTGGATGGTGAACAGGTTAATTCTTTTCTAAGCTCTTTTCCTAGTGTGAAAAGATTAACTGCTGATGTATTGGCTATTAAGGTTTTATTAAAATATAAAAAACGATTTGAAAAGTTTTGTGGTCAATTAGAAGATTATAACGTAGATGTTGATTCTATTAAAGAGGCGATGAGAGGTTCTGAATTTTTAGAGAAAGATGGACTTGTATTTAGAGTATTAAAATTTACCTTAGATAACACACTTTATGTCCAACAAATAAAAGCTTTACGGAAGTTGCCATTTATATTAGAGGGAAATTTCCTTGAAGAAAATGAAGATTTTGTAAGAATAGTTACTTGTTTGGATGGTCCCGGATTTGGAATTCGTTGTATAGATGGTAATGGAGAGATTTTTACTGGAAATAACACCTTATATCAAGGAATAAACAAGGAAGACTTGGATGAACCAGGATATGTTAAGTTTAATAATAAAGCAACAATTGTTACAAGACAAGAACTTATAGATAAGAATTTACCTGGTTTAATCTCTTATTGGCATCCGCTTCTAGTAATTGATTATATTCCACTTATGACTTCTGAGGCGGTTCAATATCTTCAGAAACAGGGCGATGATGAAGCCCTTTCTGACTTAGGACTAAACACAGTGGGTGGACTTGTCTTTGATATGATGAAGGCTATGGCTAAAAAGAAACTGAAAGACATGAGGGGTGATTATATTATATATTCATATGACTTAAAAAAGAAAAAATAGTTTTAATTGTGCGAAGTGTTATCTTTTTCTTAGAAATGGTTTATAGAAATATACTACTTGGTTGATTATTTATAGAGGTAAAAAGGTTTGACTTGGCTCTTTTTCTTTGCTATAATCTATATTGTTTTAAAGAGCTACTCATTAAAACCGCACTAAAAAGGTAAGAAGATACTTAGGTACACCTTAAGGGCGCGTCTTAAATTTATAAGGAGGTATGAAAATGAAAGCTATATTTGTTACTGGTGGGAAACAGTACTATGTTTCTGAAGGTGATGTAATCTACGTTGAAAAGTTAGATGTTGAAGAAGGTAAAGAGATTACTTTTGATGAAGTATTATATGTAGATGGCGTTACTGGTACACCAACAGTTAAAGGAGCTAAGGTTGTTTGTTCTGTAGATAAACATGGAAAGCAAAAGAAGATTACTGTGTTTAAATATAGACCAAAGAAAAAATATCGTAAGACTCAGGGTCATAGACAACCATATACAAAGTTAACTGTTAAGAAAATTGTTAAGTAATTATGATAAAGATTAAGATAAAGAAAAATAAAGATATTATTGAGGAGATTATAGTTACTGGACATGCCAAATATGATGATTTTGGAAAAGATATTGTATGTGCGGCAGTTAGTAGTATTACTATTACAACTTGTAATGGAATAATGTCTTTAGAAGATAGTATTTTTACTAAAGCGGATTCTGGTAAATTATTTATTGGAGTCGAAAAGGTTACTGATATAAATCAAAGACTATTAAATAATATGATTATTATGTTAGAGGAGTTAAAGAGTCAGTATCCTAAAAATATTGAGATTAGAAATGAGGAATAAATTATGCAAAGAATAAGTTTAAATATCCAATTATTTGCTCACGTTAAAGCTCAAGGTTCTACTCAAAACGGTCGTGATTCAGCCGGTCGTAGATTAGGTGCTAAGGCTGCAGATGGTCAAACTGTATCTGCGGGTAGTATTTTATATCGTCAAAGAGGAACTAAGATTTATCCTGGTACAAATGTTGGAATGGGCAAAGATCACACTTTATTTGCAAAAGTTTCTGGTGTAGTAAGATTTGAAAGACTAGGAAGAGACAAAAAGAAAGTAAGTGTATATGAAGCTTAATTAAGACCTATTTTATAGGTCTTTTATTTATGTTATAATATTTGATGAAAGAAGGGTGTTATTGTGTTCGTAGATGATGTAACTATAGAACTTATAGCCGGTAATGGTGGAGATGGATGTACATCTTTTAGAAGAGAAAAATTTATCCCATTAGGAGGGCCTGATGGTGGTAATGGTGGTAAGGGTTCGGATATAATCTTTGAAGTGGATAAAGGATTAAAAACACTAATAGATTTAAAATATAAGAAACAAGTAAAAGGAACTAAAGGTGTTAATGGTAAAGGATCTAATAAACAAGGAGCTAATGCTAAAGATATTGTTATTAAAGTTCCGGAAGGGACGACGGTTATAGATAATGATACAGGGTTAGTTATTTGTGATTTAATAGAAGATAAAGAACAATATGTTGTATGTCACGGTGGACGTGGCGGAAGAGGAAATAGAGCTTTTGCTACTCAAGAAGAGCCAGCCCCAAAAACAAGTGAGTATGGAGAACCAGGGGAAATTAGAAAAGTAAGATGTGAAGTAAAGGTTATTGCTGATGTGGGGTTAGTTGGTATGCCTTCAGTAGGAAAGAGTACTATTTTATCTTTAATTAGTAATGCATCTCCTAAAATAGCTGCCTATCATTTTACTACTTTAGCTCCTAATTTAGGAGTCGTGAGTTTAAAAGATGGTAGAAGATTTGTTATGGCAGATTTACCTGGTCTTATAGAGGGGGCTTCCGAAGGCGCTGGACTTGGAGAAAGGTTCTTAAAGCATGCGATGAGAACTAAGATAATTGTTCATGTTTTAGATATTGGTTCTTATGAAGGAAGAAATCCAATTGATGATTATAAAAATATTAGAAAAGAAATAGAAAAATTTGATAAGAAGTTAGCTAATAAACCTGAAATAATAGTGGCTAATAAGATGGATTTGCCTGATGCTGAGGGTAATCTTAAGAAGTTTAAAAAGAAATTTCCTAAATTAGAAGTTATTGAAATAAGTGCATTAAACAATGTTGGTTTAGATAATATGATGGTTAGTATAGCAGATTTATTAGATAAGACTGAGTTAGAACCATTATATGATGAGACTAAGTATGAAAGCCATATTATATATAAGTTTAAGAATGAAAAACCATATACTATTACAAAAGACGAAGATGGAGTATGGGTAATAAAGGGTGCTGAGATTGAAAAGTTGTTTAGAATGACTAAATTTCAAGAAGAAGAAAGTGCTTTAAGGTTTGCTCGAAAATTAAGAGGTATGGGCGTAGAAGAAGAATTAGAAAGACTAGGAGCTAGCCGTGGAGATGACGTACAAATATTGGATTATATATTTACATTTAAAGAATAGTTTTTCTATTCTTTTTATTATGTTATACTTATATTTGTGATGAATATGAAAAAAATGATAAGAATAGTAATTCTTATAATGGGATTATTTGTTATAGAAGTAAAAGCTTATAATAAAAGTGTTGTTAATATAACTGATTTGACTCTGAGTGAAGAAATAGAATTACTTGATAAAGGGGTAATTACTTCTTATGAACTAGTAAGCTTATATTTAGATAGGATTAATACATACAATAGTGATTTTAACGTGCTTATTACTTTGAGTGAGAATATTTTAGAAGAGGCTAAATATTCCGACGATTTAAGAAAAGAAGGTAAGAGTAGAGGAGTATTAGAGGGAATACCTATTATAGTTAAAGATAATATAGATGTTAGAGGGATGCCTACAACAGCGGGGGCTAGAGCTTTGGCGGATAATTATCCTAACGAAGATGCTGATGTAGTTAAAAAATTAAAAGATAACGGGGCTATTATTATTGGTAAAGCTAATATGAGTGAGTTTGCCTTTTCAGCTAAAGATAGTTATAGCTCTTATGGATATGTTAATAATGCTTACAGAATAGGATATACTTCTTATGGAAGCAGTGGAGGTAGTGCAGTAGGTGTAGCGTTAAATTTTGCTAGCGTAGCTTTAGGTACGGATACCAACTCCTCTGTTAGATTACCTGCGGCTGCAGCTGGATTAGTAGGTATTAGACCAACTACTGGCAAAGTATCTAGCAATGGAGTTATTAACTATGATATTAATAGAGATACAGTTGGGGTATTAAGTAAGAGTGTAGCAGATAATAAGATAGTATTTGATATTATTAGTGATAATAGTGAAAGAATAGATAGCTTAGATACTATTAGAATAGGTATACCTATTAGTTTTTATGAAGGAAGTAATGATTCTTCTTTAGGTGTTAATAAAGAGATATTTATGCCTATTAAAGAAATGTTAGATAGGGAAATAGAAAGATTAAAAGATAATAGTATAGAAATAGTATTTCTGGATGATTTTTATAATAATGATATTGCTTATTATAATACAGTGTCTTTAGCAGGATATACGATGTGTAGAGCTTTTAATTCATATATATTAAATACTACTGGTAGTATCAGGAATTTTAAACAATTAAGTAAGAGTAGTGGTAAAACTACTGATTTATCGGGATATTATAAAGTTTGTAATTATTCTAATAGTTATTATAATAAATCATTAAAATATATAAGACTTATGAAGGAATATGTTAATAGTGTATTTGTTGATAATGATTTAGATTTTATACTTTATCCATCTACTAAGAATGAAATATATGCTAAGGCTAATAGTGATAGTTTAATAAATGTTAGTTCAACGATTTCTTCTACATCAGGTTATCCTAGTATAGTACTACCTCTAGGTTATTATGATAATATGCCTTATGGAGTAGAATTACTTGCTAAAGAAGGGGAAGAAACGAAGTTATACTATATAGCTGATATTATAGAAAAACATAATAATTTGATTAATAGTGAAGAAACGGCTGCCAAAGATTTATATGAAGTTCCTGGAAAAGTTAAGGAATTAGTAGATTTTTACTTAGAAAATTATGGATCAAATATTAATCTAGATGCAGTAAGGGAGTATTTTAGAAACTATAATAATATGGAAGAACCTATCAAGGCAGCTAAGACGTTGTTAGATAGTTATCATGAAAAAGAGGTAGAAATAAAAAAGGTTAAAGTGGACTCAGTCAGTGAGATTAATGAGGGGCTGTTTATGTTTTGTTTCTCATTAATGATTTTTATGTTTTTACCGAGAATAACTTTAAGAATTGATTATAATAAGAAAAAAGGTAAGAAGAAGAAAAACGTTAATGCTAAGAAAAAAGCTAATAATAAGAAACAAGGGAATAATAAGAAAAATAAGAGGTTAAAACGTTAATATAAAGTCGTTTATTAATAAAGTTTAATGAGAGATTTGAAGGGTATTTAATACTCTTTTTAAATGGTTTTTTAGAAAAAGTTTATGAGCGTGTATTGTAATTTTTTTTGTTGCTTTATTATTATAATAGTGTATAATAATTTTAGGATAGTGGTTTGTATGAATAAGGATAAAGGATTTACTTTAACGGAGTTGTTAGCTGTAATTATTATTATGGCTTTATTAGCTGTGGCAGCCATTGGTGGATATACGACTATGACTAATAATGGTAGAAAAAAAGCGTATGAATCAAAAGTTGCTAGTATAGAGAATGCAGCTGTAAAATACGCTAAGGAGAATAATCTTAGTTCGTCTGTTACTTTTTCGGTTAATAAGTTAGTTGTTGAGGGATATTTTCAACCTGATGAAAATACTGATTCAGGATTGGCAGTAGTTATTAATCCGAAAAATAACGAAAATATGATTTGTAATTTAGTTAGTGTTACTGTCCTTGAAGATGTATTTGTAGCTAAATATGATGAAGCTCGCAAGGATTGTGACATATCTGAACAAGAAGCTTATGATTCGGCAATTTTTGCTCATGTTTACAAATATGATGCTAGTACGAATAAGTTTGATACCTCTAAAGATTATGTCCAAGGTGATAATCAAACGATGTGGGTTAATTCAGATGTGGTATTGGAAGTTGGCTCTACTACATATGGATCTAATGTTTTAAGTGTTAGCTATGATTTTGATGGGAATACAATTACTAAAAATAGAAATGGTACTAACCATTCTCCTTATTATGATGCTGAAGATTATAATAGAATAGCTATTAAAGATGTAGCAATATTGTTTAATAGTCCAGTTATTATAACTTATAATCTAAGTGATGGGACTACTCATAGTAAAAGTATTGTAGTTAGAATAGATAAAGAAAAACCAACTGGTAGGGTATCTTTTGATAATTCAGTTACTACTAGTTCTACTAAGAAGGTAGAGTTATATTTAGATGATGGTTCTGGTAGTGGTCTAAAAGGTTTCTATGTATCTAAATCTGAAGATTTTATGCCAGCTACGTATATTGATTCTGAAGATACTGTAGGTAGTATGGAGCCATTAACTGGATCTTTTGAAGGATATAAATCTTATTTCTATGGTGATAAGGGTACATATTTTATAAAACTTAAAGATGCTGCAGGTAATGAAAACGTTATTAAAGATGTGGCTCTAAGTAATTTTGATAATGGTTTAGATTCTTGTTTTATTTCGGTTTCACCAGTAACAGGCTCCGCTTCTTGGAGTAGTGGTGAGACTTGGTTTAACAAAGCCATTAATATAACAGCGACTAGTAATAATCCAGCTGGATCTTTGGGATATAAATATATATTTAAAACAATAGGAAAAAATGATTATGTTAATGATAAAATTAAACCAAAAGATTTATCTGAAATGGTAAACCCAAACGAAATGTTAATAGCTCATTTATCTTTAACAACTGAAGCTTCACAAGTTAAATATGTAAATGCGATGCGTGGTTTATCTACTGCTAGTTCAACGATAAGTAACTGCAGTAGAATAATAGGAACAGATTTTAGTTCTCCAACTGTTTCTATATCTTGTAAAAGTGATGATTGTGATAAACCAAAACAATCACACTCTTTAAGTGTTGTTGTTAAAGATTCAAAAAGTGGTTTCTATGATTCTTCTAACATAGTTAAGATAGGTTGGTCAACTTCAAGAACTAGTCCACCAACAACATGGTATGATTCAGCTGTTGGAACGTTAAGTAAAACAGTATCTGGTAGTGATACTGATAAGGATACTTTAACTATTAATACAACACAAAATACTATTGATGGTACAAATAAATTGACGGGAACATATTATTTGTGGGTTCAAGCTGGTAGTATAGAAGACAAAGCTCATAATACTATATCTAATACTCCTTCTAATTTCAGTGTTAAATTTGATAATACGCCACCTGATTGTATAAGTACTGGTGGAGGAAGTTCTTGGACTAATTCTAGTGTTACTATTACTGGTAATTGTACTGATGCAAATAGTGGATGCAAAAAAATGGCAAATAGTGGAGCTTATACTTATGATGATTCTGGAAATGTAAAAAGAACATATAGTTCTGAGATTGAGTCGTATGATGAGTCCCCAGGAACTGTTTATGATAAAGCTGGTAATAGCGCTGAATGTCCGTCTGATAGAATAGTTAAGATAGATACGACTAAACCAGATTGTTCATTTACACTTTCAGGAACTGTAGGAAAGAATGACTGGTATAGAAGTAATGTAACTGGTACTGTTAACTATTCTGATAATAAGAGTGAAGTTGTTCAAAAAGGAATAGGATCATATGATGGTAGAACGACATTTACTCATACAGAGGATACTAGTGGAGCTACATATACTTGTTATGTAAAAGATGGTGCTGGAAATGAAAATACAAGAAGCATAACGATTAAGAAAGATACTGTTAAACCTAGTTGCTCATTTGCACTTTCAGGAACTAAAGGAGATAATGACTGGTATAGAAGTAATGTAACTGGAACAGCTAGTTTCTCAGATGCTTTGAGTAATGTAGATAAAAAAGGAATAGGATCATATAATAATAAAACAACATTTACTCAGACATCTGATACTAGTGGAACAACATATACTTGTTATGTAAAAGATAATGCTGGAAATGAAAATACAAATAGTGTAACGATTAAGAGGGATACTGTTAAACCTAGTTGCTCATTTACACTTTCAGGAACTGTAGGAAAGAATGGCTGGTATAGAAGTAATGTAACTGGTACTGTTAACTATTCTGATAATAAGAGTGAAGTTGTTCAAAAAGGAATAGGATCATATGATGGTAGAACGACATTTACTCATACAGAGGATACTAGTGGAGCTACATATACTTGTTATGTAAAAGATGGTGCTGGAAATGAAAATACAAGAAGCATAACGATTAAGAAAGATACTGTTAAACCTAGTTGCTCATTTGCACTTTCAGGAACTAAAGGAGATAATGACTGGTATAGAAGTAATGTAACTGGAACAGCTAGTTTCTCAGATGCTTTGAGTAATGTAGATAAAAAAGGAATAGGATCATATAATAATAAAACAACATTTACTCAGACATCTGATACTAGTGGAACAACATATACTTGTTATGTAAAAGATAATGCTGGAAATGAAAATACAAATAGTGTAACGATTAAGAAAGATACTGTTAAACCTAGTTGCTCATTTACACTTCCATCTCCTGATGGAAAGAATGACTGGTATAGAAGTAATGTAACTGGAACGGCGAGTTTCTCAGATTCCTTGAGTGGAAGAGCGGATTATGGAATAGGTGGATATAATAGTAATACGACATTTACTCATACAGCTGATACCAGTGGAACCACATATACTTGTTATGTAAAAGATAATGCTGGAAATGAAAATACGAATACTGTAACTGTTAAGAAAGATGTAGTGGCTCCAACTTGTGAGTTAGGTATAGGGCGTACGGTTGGTGATAGGTGGATTAGTGCTAGAGGGGAAGCGCCTTGGTATGGTGGTGATGCTAATGTTTCTATAAAAGCTTCAGGAGACGTATGTAATAGTACTAAAACCGATTGCTCTAGAAGGTGGCATTATCAAGTGGATAGATCATCAAGTTCTCCTTCTGAAAATGGTACTTGGACTGATACTAAGACTGTTAGTCATACTACTGAAGGAGAAAATATAACCTATTATGGGCATATTATTGATAAGGCGGGTAATATTGGAAATTGTCAGATATCATTTAATTACGATCCGAATTATCCGAGATGTTTCTTTACTTTGAAGGATTCAAATAACAAGGTTTATAGGGACAGCGGTGTTACGATTGAGGGAAATGTAACGGTAACTTTGCATACTAGTGATGATGTATATGGAACTATTAATAGTGGGGCTCATTACTATGGAATGAAAATTTCAACTGATAGCTGTAGTGTATTTGATCCAGACAGTTGGAACCATTGCTATCACAGAACTTCTGTTACCCATACAACTAATGGAGAAGTAACTTATATAGGTGGAGTAAAAGATTATGGCTTGAATGAGAGTTCTTGTTCTATTACATTTACCAAAAAATAATCTTAAGATATTGTTCTAATAAATAGAAGAAAACAACTTTTTAAGACAAAGTTGTTTTTTCTATGATATTTTATTGCTTTGTTAGGGTGATTATTTTATAATTATTTATAGTAGGAAGTGTGTACTAATGAAGATAAAAAGAGGTAAAAGTGTGTGCTTGTTTTCTCCTAAGGGTGGGGTTGGGAAAACTATTAATACGATTAATTTAGCTGGTATATTTGAAGTGTTAGGTAAGAGAGTAATAATAATAGATTTGGATTTATATAGTGGAGATATAGCTACTTATTTAAATAAAAAGGTTAGAAAAGATATATATGATTTATCTTTGGATTTAGATAGTGTTGTAGAAGTAAATATTAATAATTATATTATTAAAGTTGATGATTATATTGATATTATTGCAGCTCCTGTAGATCCTAGATGTGCTAGTAAGGTTAATATTAATAATATTGAAGAGATAATTAATAGATGTGCATCGAGATATGACGTTGTATTAATTGATACTAATCATGCTTTAAATGAGATATCTTTATCGGTATTACAGACTGTAGATAATATACTATTTCTTACTAAGAATGAGCCATTAGATATAAAAGGGTTGAGTAATTTAATAAATCTATTTGATGAGTATGAATATACTAATTATAAGATTATCCTTAATAACAGTAGAGATCCTTTTAAAGACTATTTTACTTTATTTGATATTAAGAAGATTTTAAAACATAATATTGATTATACTTTATCAGAAGAGTTGTTTTTGAAAGATATTGATAAGTATATTATGGATAGTGTAATAGTTACATTAGATAAGAAGTTTTCAGAATACTTTTTTAAAGATTATAAGACGTTTTTGACTATTGCAACTGATATATTAGGAGGTGATAGTAGTGAGTAAGAATTTATTATCGGCTTTTAATATAGATATTAAAGGTAAATCTAGTAATAAGAAAGATTATGATATCTTTGCTAATAAAGAAATGTTAGACAGTTTTAGAATAAAGGTTTTGGAAAGTATTAGTGATAGAATAGATGTAGATAGATTAGGTAAAGATGCGATTAATGATGAGGTTAGAAAAGTATTAGAAGGATATGAAGTATCTAATGAAGAAAGATTATATTTATATAATCTAATAGATAATGAGATAAATGGATATGGGCCATTAACAGAATTAATATATGCTAAAGATATAGATGAGATAATGGTTAATGGGTGCAACGAAGTATATGTTGAAAGCGGCGGAAAGATACTAAAGGATGAGAATGTATCTTTTATAAATGATAAGCATATTATAAGAGTTGTCCAAAGACTTATAAGTGAGACAGGAAAAACAATAGATGTGCGTAATCCAATGGTGGATGCTATATTGCCTGATGGTAGTCGAGTAAATGCTATAGTACCACCTATATCTTTACACCCAACTATTACTATAAGAAAGTTTAAAAATAATATAGACGATTTGAATACTTTGATAGGTAATGGAACATTAACTCCTTATATGGCTGAGTTTTTGTGTGCAGCCATGGAAGCTAAGTTGAATATTATAATAAGTGGAGGAACCTCTTCTGGTAAGACTTCTTTATTAAACACATTGAGTAATTATATAAAAGAAGAAGATAGAACTATTACAATAGAAGATTCAAGAGAATTAAATTTAAAGAATAAGCATGTTGTGTCTTTGGAAACTAAGATTGATAATTATGGAAATAATGATATTACTATTAGGGAGTTAGTTAGAAATGCTTTAAGGATGAGACCTGATAGAATTATTATTGGAGAAATAAGGGGGGAAGAGGCTTTTGATTTATTACAAGCAATGAATACTGGTTGTAATGGATCAATGACTACTATGCATGCTAATTCTCCTAAGGATGCTTTAAATAGATTAGAGACTATGGTTTTAATGAGTGGACTAGATGTACCTATTAAGAATTTAAGAGAATATATAGATAGTGCGGTTGACTTAGTAGTACATATGGAAAGATTATCAGATGGGAAAAGAAAGATAGTATCTATTTCAGAATTAACTGGTATTAAAGATAATGAATTGGTTCTTAAAGATATATTTGATTTTAAAATAGATAAAGTATTAGAGGACGGAACTATTGAAGGCAAGTTTACTTTAAATAAAGGGATTCCAAATGTGTTAAAAGTTATGAATAGGAAAGGTATTAATTCTATAGATTATATGTTTAAAAAGAATAAGTAGGTGGAATAATGGAAGAATTTAAAATGGTTTTTCAAATAATAGCATTTATATTTATTATTATTCTTATTTATTACTTTTATAGATATATTATTTATGTATATAGAGCTAAAAGAATTAATAGCTTTACGATTAGAGGAAAAAATAGTAATGGAATATATAATATTATTTATAAGATAACTAGAAAGTTAGATAATACAGGTTTTTATAAGAAGAGAAATAATAAGTATGATAAATATCTTGGGAATAGTGTATATAATAATGAAGATATAATAACATCTAAGATTGTTTTGGGATTAATGTTTGGGTTTATTTATCTCTTTGAATGTTCGTTATATAAACTTAATTTAAATCTTTTAATAGTGGTTGTTATGTATTTAATAGGGTATTATCTTATTGACTTTATATTTGGTATTAATTATAAAAGGAAAGTATTATATATGAATATAAATATATCTAAAGTTATGATAGTTATGAATAATTGTTATGAAGTTAATAGAAGTCATAAAGAGGTTGTTAATAGTATTATTAATGAGATAGGTGATCCTTTAAAGGAAGAATTTAAAGTAGTAAGACAAGACTTGGATAGGGGATTAGATATCAGTACTTCTTTATATAGAATGTATGAAAGAACTAAGATTAGTAAGATATTATATATAGCTGAATTATTGGGGCTTAATATAAGATATGGGATATCTATTAAAGACATATGTAGTGTATTAGAGAGAGATATTGTAGATAGAGAAAAAATAGATCATTATTTGATTAGATTAAATAATACTAATAAATTAGTTGTATTATTACTGGCTAATATTCCTATATTTGTAGTTGGGTTAACTATGATGATGGGTGTGGAATATATTATTGCTTTATGTGGTAAAAAGTTAGTATATCTTATTATTGGGGAATCAATTATATATATAGTATATTTGTTATTTATATATAGCTTAGTAAGGAGAGACGTATGAAAAAGTTGGATAAAAAGATTAGGTTACTAGGCATTAATTATGATTCTCATATTTTTGTTATTTTTAGATTAATACTTTCTATATTATTGTTTTTGTATTTATTATTAAGTTTAAGATTGGGATATATCGTGGCACCTTTGATGACATTAATATTTTATTCTTTGAGTGAATATATACTTATTGATTTGCCTATAAAAAGGAGGAGTGTATCTCTAGAACGGGATGCTTTAGATTACATTCCTGCTTTATTACTAAATTTAAAAAATGGTAAGAGTGTTAAAACAAGTATTAAGAATAGTTCTAAAGTAGTTAAAAACGAATTAAGCAATGAGTTTAGTAAAGTGATTAATAATTTGAAAATAGGTTTTAGTTTAGAAGAAGGGTTAGAAGATTTAAGTGAGAGAATACCTAATTTATATATTCAAAATATGATATTAGATTTAAAGGAAAATAATAGAGACGGGGATAAGATAGTAGATAGTTTAGAATGGCAATTAAACTCTTTAAAGGATAATTATAATCAAGAGATTATATCTATAAAGAAAATGATGCCTATTAAACTTTGTTTGTTATGTATAGTTTTTTTAGCTGTAATGATTTTTTTAATATACTATATTGCTAGTTGATATAAAGTCCGTTCGTTATAACTCTTGGTTATAGCAACGGATTTTATATGTATCTAGGATTTGTTATAATATAAGATGTGAAAAAGGGATATATATGAAAAAAAAGATAATGGGTTTTTATGAATTATTCTATATATTTTTATTTGGGTGCCTTTTTGGCTATATGATTGAGTTATTGTGGTCTTTATATAGACGGGGGATAATTATTAATCATACCGCTTTAGTAGTTGGACCATTTAATATTGTATATGGATTTGCAGCTGTCTTTTTTGTTGTTTTTTTATATAAATATAGAAATGATAATATTATTAAATTATTTGTAATTGTTTTTATAGTTGGTTCGTTATTAGAGTATTTATTATCTTTTTCTATGGAAAAACTAGTTGGGTTTGTAGCTTGGAATTATAAAAAGTATTTTCTAAATATTAATGGACGCATATGTCTTAAGTATTCTATTTTGTGGGGGATATTAGGTGTAATATGGATAAGATATATTTGTCCGGTGGTTATTGATTTTATTAGAGGGTTTAATAGAAAAAAAGGTGAAATAATTAAGAATATTATTATAGTTTTCTTAGTGTTTGATAGTATTCTTACTTTGCAAGCGATAAATAGAGCTAAAGATTATGAAAAGGGAATAACCCCTAGTAATAAATACGAAGAATTGTTAGATAGATTTTTTGGTATGGATTATTTGAATAATATGTTTAATTATAGATGGAACAAGAAGTAGAATGTGGTGATATAAGTGTTTTATTGTAAGAGTACGGATCAAGTATTAATGGAACTTGATACTTCTTTAAAAGGATTATCGTCTGGGGAAGCAAAAAAAAGAGTAGAGATGTATGGATTGAATATCCTTCCCAAGAAGAAAAAGAAGAATATTTTTAGAATATTACTAGAAGAGGTATATAATCCGATTGAAATAATTTTATTAGTTACTCTATTATTATCTTTTGTAGCTAAAGAATATATTGATTGCCTAGCTTTGTTAATTATTTTTTTGATAGATATTATTATGGGTGCTTATCAAGAGTGGAAAGCGTTAAAAGATGCTGAAGTGTTGCTTAGCATGATAAAGTCTACTATTTATGTAATTAGAAATAATAAAGAATACGAAATTGATTCTTCTTTATTAGTAAAGGGAGACATAATATTACTTGATAGTGGAACTAAGATATCAGCTGATGCTAGGATTATTGAGTGCCACAATTTTCAAGTTGATGAGGCTACCCTAACGGGAGAGAGTTTACCAGAAATAAAGAATAATAAGGTACTTACTGAAGGTACTCCTCTTGCTGATAGAACTAATATGGTATTTGCAGGAACCTCTGTTGTTACAGGAAGAGCTAAGGCGGTTGTATGTTCAACGGGATTAGATACAGAGATAGGTAAAATTGCTAAAAAAGTAACAGAGGATGAAGATGAGAAATCACCTCTTACAATACGTATTAATAAGTTTTCTAAACAAATTACTATGATTATAGTGTTTATTGCTTTTATTATAACGTTAGTTTTGTTAAGTAGAGGTTATAAGGGAGGTTCAATATTTTTAAGTGTTATTGCTTTATCGGTATCAGCCATGCCGGAAGGATTGCCGCTTGCATTAACAATGGCTTTAACTATTGCTTCTAAGAGAATGGCGGAAAAGAATGTAATTGTTAAGAAATTGAATTCGGTTGAAGCGTTAGGTAGTTGTACGGTTATTGCTACGGATAAAACAGGAACATTAACTGTTAATGAACAAACTGCTAAGAGAATAGTTTTAGCAGATGGGACTAGTTTTGAGATAACAGGAACTGGTTATAATGGTGATGGCAAGATTAAAGGGGATAAGAAGTTAAATAAAGCTAAAGAGATAGCTTGGTTAGGATGTATGAATAATGAAGGCCATTTAGAATATGATAACGATGAATGGGTGTCGTTTGGAGACTCGATAGATATTGCTTTTCTTAGTTTAGGCATGAAGGCGGAAATAGATGATATGGTTGATAAGGTTGAGACAATTCCTTATGAATCGGAGAATAGATATTCGGCAGTTTATTATAAGAAGAATAATAAATTATACTGTACTGTTAAAGGGTCTTTAGAAAAGGTTATGAGCTTTTCTAGTAATAGTAAAGATTTTGTTAAATATAATGAAGAATTAACTAGTAGTGGTTATAGAGTTATAGCTATTGCAGATGGAGAAGTTAATAGTACAGATAAGAAAGACTTAAAAGGTTTAGAATTTAAGGGCTTAGTTGGATTTATAGATCCGGTTAGAAGTGAAGTTAAGAAGTCTTTAGAAGAATGCTATCACGCTGGTATAAAAGTAGTAATGGTAACAGGGGATCATCCTTTAACGGCTTTTGCAATAGGTAAAGAATTAGGGCTATGTAAAGAATATAAAGATGTTGCTACCGGAGAAGATGTTGCTAAGTATAGGGCGTTAGGTGAAAAAGAATTAGATGAATATATAAGTAAAATAAAAGTATTTTCAAGAGTAACACCTATGGATAAGTTAGATATAGTTAATTCTTTTAAAAGAAGAGGAGAGTTTGTGGCAGTTACAGGGGATGGAGTTAATGATGCGCCCGCTATTAAAAGTGCAAATATTGGAATAGCTATGGGATCGGGGACGGATGTAGCTAAAGAAACTGCTTCTATGATAATAACGGATGACAACTTTACTTCTATAGTAGCTGGAATAAGAGAAGGCAGAGTAGCATATGCTAATATTAGAAAGATTACTTTATTTTTAATTAGTTGTGGTTTTGCAGAAGTGGCTTTCTTTGTTTTGTCTATTTTGTTTGGTTATGATATGCCGTTGGTGGCTATTCAATTGTTATGGCTTAATATGGTTACTGATGGCTTGCAAGATGTATCATTGTCATTAGAACAAGCTGAAGATGATATTATGTCGGAAAAGCCTAGAAATACTAGTGAATCTTTATTTAATAATGCGTTGTCTAGAGAGGTATTAATATTGGGAATAACTATTACTTTAATAGTATTTGGGACTTGGAAGTCTATGATGGATAAAGGCATGAGTGTAACTCATGCTAGAGCAGTTATAATGATGCTAATGGTATTTATACAAAATGTTAATGTTTTAAATTGTCGTAGCGAGAATAATAGTATATTTAAAAAGAAATCTTATAGCAATCCATTATTGCTATGTACTATATATGGCTCGATATTTTTACAATTATTTTTATCAGAAATACCTATTACTTCGCAATTTCTTAAATTAGAAACACTTACATCATCAGAAATACTTATAGTTTTTGGGTTATCCTTGATAATTATTATAGTATTTGAAATATATAAAAAGTTTTATAGGGAAAGGAGATAATGATGATTATCTTCTTTTTATTTAGTAGTAAACTATTTGTCATTGTGGTACAATTATTGAAAAGGATGATTAATAAGAGTATATTAGTGATAATGATTGTGTTTAATTTAGTTGGATGTAAAAACCCAGTTACAGGTTTTTTAGAGGAAGCTAAAAAAGAAGTAGGCAATAGTATAGAGAGTCTTAGCAAGGATAGTGTTAAGAAAAGTATTAATTATATAGGCAAGAATTATAAAAAGAAAATTAGTAAAAAGTATGTTTATCATACAGTACTTTTAAATAGAGTATGTTCTAATAAGTATATTAAGAAACAAAATATATGTAATATGGCTAGTGCTGCCTATGAATATATGCTTAGACAAAGTAAAGGAAATAAGAAGGAGTTGGAAGATAGCTTTAATATAGTTAATAAGAAATTAGATAAAGAGTTAGATGAATTTTATGAGATATATCAAAGATATGTGGTTGTAAATGGTTATTTATCTAAAGCTAAAACCAAGTTGTTAGTAGAAAGAGATGAAACTGATTTTATTACAACTAAGAAACTAGAGAAAGCTATTACTTATATTAGTAATAATTATGATAATGTGTTTAGAAATAATGAAGTAACTGATAATATTTGTTATTATTCTTTATATTTAGAAAATGTTGGACAAAAGGTTAAAAAGAATAATAAGATAGTTGAGTTAGGTAAAAAGACTAAGAAGTACCTACAAGAGTTAAATGAAAAGGATAAAGAGGTTATTAAGAAAATATTAGAAGATATAGATAGTAATAAAGATAATTTGATGGCTCAATTACTTAACAATTAGTGATGGTGGATTATGGAAGATGGAAATACAATTAAGAGGCGATTACAGGGGAGTCTTATATTAATAATTGCTATAGTACTTTTTTGTATTGTAACATTAGTTATTTTAAATAAATTTGTTATTGTCAAAGAGTATTATAAGGCTAGTGATTTTAATATAAAGACTATATATAGTAAGATCGACTTTAATAAAAATGGAATAGATGATTATTCTGATATATTATTAGGGGCTAAAAGACAGGTTAATAAGAAAGCTACTATAAATAGTTTTATTACTAAATCTTTAGCTAATGCAGGATATGATTTGGGAAAGATGGCTAATATTGAGAAAGAAGATTCTTTTGAGGGAATCAAAAGGTTTTTTAAGAATAATATTACGCAGATTGATGCAAGTATTAAGAAAATAGATAAATATCAACCAGGAGATTTAATAGTATATGAAGAGGGTATAGCTATATTAAGTGATAAAAGAAATGAATATGGTTTTCCTTTTTTTATATATGTTAAAGATGGAATGGTTATAGAAGAAGATATAATTAATAGTATAAAGATAAATGCACATTATAGATTTGATGCTTCTTTAATAAAAGATGATTTGTTGAAATAATTTTGTTGACTAACGAACAATAGTATGTTATTTTGGATGTGGATGGTGATGGTATGTATAATTATATAAAGGGTATTGTTGAGGGATATGGTCCTAATTATGTGGTAATAGATAATAATGGTATTGGTTATATGATTTATGTATCTAATCCCTATGTTTATAAGGAAAAAGAGGAGTATAAGCTATATATTTATAGTCATATAAGAGAAGAAGAATATACTTTGTATGGATTTAAGAATGAGCAAGAGAGAGACTTGTTTTTAAAGCTGATTAACGTGAAAGGTGTTGGACCTAAAATTGCTCTTCCTATTCTAGCTGGATCTGTAGATGCAATATATGACGCCATTGAAAGAGAAAACTTATTGTATTTAACAAAGTTTCCTAAGGTTGGAGATAAAATGGCTAGGCAGATTATTCTTGATTTAAAGGGGAAACTAGTTAAAAATGATGATTTGTTTACTAATGATGGACTTGATGAGCTAATGTCTGTTTTAGAGAGTCTTGGCTATAAAAAAGTAGATATTAAAAAGATATTACCGCAAGTTGATGCTTCAAATCCGGTTGAAGTACAAGTTAAAGAGGCGTTAAAATTGTTAATGAGGTAGTTTATGAGAATTGGGATTGATGTTGATGATACTATTTCTTTTACTAATAAAAAGATGGTAGAAGAAGCGGAATATTTTGATGAAACATATTTAAAGGGAAGAGGCTTTAAGAATAAGAAAGCTAGTACTTTTATGGAAATGTTTTATTGGAATGTTTTAGATATTGAGGCATTCTTTAAATATATAAAGAAGAGTAAGTTTTTTTTGAAGTTAGAAGTTAAGGACGATGCTAATAAATATATTAATAAGTTATATGAAGAGGGACATGAGATTATTTTTATTACGAGAAGAAAAAATGACATATATGATAGAAGAACTACAAAGAAGTGGCTTAGTAATAATGGCTTTAAATATAATAAGATAATATTTGGTATGGAGAAAAAAGGAAAAAAGTGTCAGGAACTTGGAGTTGATTTTTTTATAGATAACGATATTAAAAATATTAAAGAAGCTCTTAGTTTAGGGGTGGACTCTGTTTTGATGAAGGATAGCCACAACGTGGAAGAAAAGGGCATTAAATGCGTAAGTAATTGGAAAGAAGTATATGATTATATACATGGGGTGAAGTTATGAAAAGACTGGTTGATAGTGAGAAAAGTGATGAATTAGATAATTATGATCAAACTATAAGGCCGCAAAGTTTAGAAGAATATGTTGGACAAACGGAGATAAAGGAAAACTTAGAAGTATTTATTAAAGCTTGTAAGATGCGCGATGAAGTTTTAGATCATGTTTTATTATATGGCCCTCCTGGTTTAGGTAAAACTACTCTAGCTCATATTATTGCTAATGAGATGGGAGCTAATATAAGGACGGCTACAGGGCCATCTATTGAAAAAAGTGGGGATTTGGCAGCAATATTATCTACTCTTGAACAAGGGGATGTTTTATTTATTGATGAGATACATAGAATACCTAGATTTATTGAGGAAATATTATATCCTGCAATGGAAGATTTTGTTTTAGATATAGTTATTGCTAATGGAGACGGGACTAGTAGGAATTTAAGAATTGATTTGCCTCCTTTTACTTTAGTGGGAGCAACTACTAGAGCTGGTGATATATCTTCGCCATTGCGAGATAGATTTGGTATAGTTTCAAAATTAAACTACTACAATGAAGAAGAATTATTTAAAATAATAAGAAGAACTAGTAAGGTACTTAATATGCCGATAGATGATGAGGCAGCTAAGGAGCTTGCTAGAAGAAGTAGAAAAACGCCAAGATTGGCGAATAGATTGTTTAAAAGGGTTAGAGATTTTGCTTTAGTATTTGGTTCTGATGTAATAGACGAAGAGATTATGAAAATAGCTTTGAAGCGACTTAATGTCGATAGTTCGGGATTGGATCAAATAGATAAAGAGTATTTAGAAGCCTTAATAACAAAATTTAATGGGGGACCCGTTGGAGCGGCTACGGTAGCAACTAGTATAGGTGAAGAAGTGACGACTATCGAAGATGTTGTAGAACCATACTTGTTACAAGAAGGATTTATTAAAAGAACACCTAGAGGTAGAGTAGCTTGTCCTAAAGCATATAAACATCTAAATATTGAATATGTTAGTGAGAATTGATGATACGTGAATCACCCAATTCTTGCTTTTCAAATGTAACAAAAAATGATAGAATATAAGTAGTTTTAAGGATGTGAGATATTATGGTCAGTGAAAAGACTGGGGTATTTGATGTAACTCTAGTAAGGAGCAGGCTTATTTCTGATATGTTAAAAGAAGTTAGTAGTTCTTTAAAAGAAAGAGGATATAATCCAATTAATCAAATTGTTGGATACTTAATAAGTGGAGATCCTGGTTATATATCTAATTATCAAGATGCTAGAAGTAAGATAATTAAATATGATAGAGCTGATGTTTTAGCCATTGTATTAGAGGAGTATTTGAAGAAAATAAAATGAGATGTTTAGGTTTAGATTTAGGTACTAAGACATTAGGAATAGCTATATCTGACAAGACTAATCAAATTGCTTCGTTTTATAAAGTTCTAAGATGGGATGGGGAAAATTATACCCTTTTATTTGCGGGGCTAGATTCTATTGTTGCGGATAATGCGATTACGGATTTGGTGCTTGGATTACCTAAAAATATGAATAATTCTTTGGGTTTTGCAGCGGAAAGAAGCTTGAAATTTAAGGAAGCTCTAGAAGAAAGATATAAGTTGAAGGTAGTTTTGATAGATGAACGGTTAAGCACTGTAGAAGCAGAAAACTACTTATTGGAAGCAGATACTAGTAGAAAGAAAAGAAAGAAAGTAATAGATGGTGTAGCTGCTAGTATAATACTTGATACATACTTAAGAATGAAAGGAAATAATAGTTATGACTGATGAGAAAAAGGGCTTATTTACGATAATTAATGATAAAGGTGAAGAGGTAGAATGCGAAATACTATTTACTTTTGATAGTGATGAGACTAAGAAAAGTTATATAGTTTATACAGATAATACGACTGATGAAGATGGTTCTATTAAAGTATATGCTTCTATATTTGATCCAACTGGCAATAATCCGGATTTGTTACCAATAGAGACTGAAAAAGAATGGCTAGTAATTGAAAATATTTTAGCTTCTGTACAAGAGAAGATTGAAGAGGCAGAATAATATGAAGAAATTTTTAATAGGATTCGTGGTGGTTCTATTAGTTGTAGTTATAGCTGGATTCTTTTGCTATAACTCATCTTTATCGCCTGCGGGTTCTAAAGATGAAGTGGTTAGTTTTAACATAAAAAGTGGTATGACTACTAAGGGAATACTAGCAGAATTACATAAAGATGGATTAATAAGGAGTGAATTTACTAGTTATTTATATCTTAAATTTAATAATATTAATAATTTACAAGCTGGTACTTATGAACTTAATAAAGGTATGGGCTTAAAGGATATTATTGATATTATTAGTAATGGGGATGCTATTGATGATAGTATTTCTATAACATTTATTGAAGGAAAAAGAATAAAAAAATATGCTCAAGTAATCAGTGAAAATTATGAATATACACAAGAAGAAATATTAGCCAAGTGGGCTGATAAGGATTATTTAAATAGTTTAATTAGTAAGTATTGGTTCTTAACTGATGAAATACTTGCTGGTGGTATTTATTACCCTTTAGAGGGCTATTTGTATCCCGATACGTATAAGTTTAATAAGAATGCTTCTATTGAAGAAATAACCGAAAGATTATTAGATGAGATGGGTAGTCATTTAGATAAGAGTAGTTTAGGTTATGATGAATATACAAACTCTATTCATAAAATATTGACTTTAGCTAGTATTGTTGAACTTGAAGGAGCTAAAAGTGATGATAGAGCGGGAATTGCTGGTGTATTTTTTAATAGATTAAAATCTGGTTGGAGCTTGGGTAGTGATGTTACGACCTATTATGCAGCACAAATTGATTTTAGTGATCGAGATTTAACTCAGCAAGAGTTAGATGCAGTTAATGCCTATAATACTAGATCTAGTACAATGGTAGGTAGATTGCCTATTGGACCAATATGTAATCCAAATGTTGCGTCAATAAAGGCTGTTTTGAATCCTAAGCAAACAAGTTATTATTTCTTTGTTGCTGATAAAAATGGAAAAACATATTTTAGTGAGACTAACGCTGAACATGTGGCAATAGTTAACGATTTAAAGAATAAAGGTCTATGGTATACTTATGAATAGATAGGTGATATAAATGAGAGAAAAAATAATGGAAATGGAAACTTATGCTAATGAGCATAATGTGCCTATTATTGAAAAAGATTCAATTGCGTTTATTATGAAGTTTATTAAAGCTAATAATGTTAAATCAATATTAGAGATTGGAACCGCTATTGGTTATTCAGCTATATTGATGGCTCAAGCTACTGAAGATGTAGTTGTTACTACTATTGAACGTGACGAAGGAAGATATATGGAGGCTTTAAAAAATGTTAAGAAGTGTGGCTTAGAAAAGAAGATAAATGTTGTTTGTCAGGATGCCTTAGAATTAAATCTATCTGGTGTTAGTTACGATATGATTTTTATAGATGCGGCTAAAGGACAATATACGAAGTTCTTTGAAAAGTATAAGTACTTTTTAAATACTGGTGGAGTTATTATTTCTGATAATTTGAAGTTCCATGGTCATGTTGGAAATAGAAGTAATATAGCCTCTAAGAATTTACGACAATTAGTTGGTAAAATAGAAGATTATATAGATTTCCTTAAGAATAATGATGAATTTGAAACTAAATTTTATGATGTTGGAGACGGCTTGTCTGTTAGTATTAAGAAATATGATATCTAAAATTATGATGGTAGTGGATAGTCGTGAATATCTAAGTGATTATATGAAAGTAGGTATTTCTACTTTTCTTTTTCCTTTAAAGGGATATACAGTTGGGTATAATGATTATTCTATAGAAGAAATTAATTCTAGTGTGGTTTCAAATAAATATGTATTAGTTAATAGATTATTAGATTGTAGGGGAATTGATAGTTTTAGAGAAATAATATCTAAGTTTAGTGGCATAAAAGGGTTAGTATTTGAGGATATAGGAATATATAATTTGGTTAGCAAATTAAATCTTGGTATGGAGCTGATATTGTTTCAAAATCATTTTAATTGTAATTATGATTCTGTTAACTTTTGGTTAGATAGAGTTGATAGTGTTGTAATTAGTAATGAGTTAACTTTGGATGAAGTGAAAGAAATAACTACTAAGGCTAAAAAAGGTATAGTAGTTCATTTGTATGGTTATAATCAAGTAATGTATTCAAGGAGAAAACTATTGACTAATTGGAGTGAAGAATTTAGTATTCCCTTTAAAGATAGTAATCTAATTGAAGATGTGGCTACTAGAGTTAGATTTAGAGTTAAAGAGAATGAATTTGGAACGGTTATGTTTTCGGATAAGATTTTTAATGGAAGAGAATTATTAGATTTAAGTAGTATTAGATATTATTATGTGAATCCTAATATGATTGATCATGATAAGATTATGGCTTATTTGGCTAATATGAGTAGAAATTTAGATGAGGATGAAGATTCGGGCTTTTTATATAGGGAGACAATCTATAAATTGAAGGAGAGATAGAATGGGTTTGGTGGAATTATTAGCTCCTTCTGGAGACTTAAATAGACTTAAAATAGCTTTATTATATGGAGCAGATGCAGTATATATAGGCGGACAAGACTTTAGTCTTAGAGCAAATGCAAAAAATTTTAGTATAGATGATATTAAAGAAGCTGTTGTTTTTGCTCATAATCTTAATAAGAGAGTTTATGTAACAGTTAATATTGTTTTTCATAATAAGAATATAAAGGGATTAGAAGAGTACTTATTAACCTTAGATAGTATTGGTGTCGATGCTTTTATTGTCTCTGATGTATTAGTGATGCAATTAATGGCGAAGTTAAATATAAAAGCCGAGTTACATGTTAGTACGCAAGCCTCAATTCTAAACTATGAGACGGTTAAGTTTTATAAAGATTTGGGGGCTACAAGAGTAGTAATGGCTAGAGAAGCTTCTAAAGAAGATATTAGAAGAATAAAAGATGAAACAGGTGTAGATATTGAGTGTTTTGTACATGGAGCGATGTGCACTTCTTTTAGTGGAAGATGTGTTTTATCTAATTATGCTACTAATAGAGATTCTAACAGAGGTGGATGTGCTCAAGTATGTAGGTTTGTCTTTAAGGCCGATAATACTGATCAGGTCTTTAGTATGACACCGATGGATTTAAATATGGTAAATAATATTAGGGAAATGATTAGGATAGGTGTTAATTCTTTTAAAGTAGAAGGTAGAATGAGAAGTGCCTATTATATAGCTACGGTTATATATGTTTATAGAAGATTAATAGATATGGTTTTAAATAATAAGATGGATGATGAGAAAGTTAATTATTATTTAAAAGTATTAAATAGATGTGCAAATAGAGATAGTGTAGAACAATTCTTTAATGGGGTGCCTGGTAAAGATGAACAATACTATTTAGGTAGAGATGAAGTAAGTAATAAAGATTTTTTGGGTATAGTATTAGATTATGATAAGAATAATAAAGTGGTTATTTTGGAACAAAGGAATTATTTTAAGCCTGGAGATGAGGTTGAATTCTTTGGCCCGAATTTAGAAGAAATAGCTTTTGTTATACCTAGTGAATTATACGATGAAAAAGACAATTTACTTGAAGTTGCTAATCATCCCCAAATGATTGTTAAATTCTCTTGTGAAATTGAGTTGAAAAGAGACGATATGATGAGAGTGAAATTGGATTTTTAACCCAGTATTTATGGGGATTAAGAAGATATTTAAATTGATATTAATGTAACGCAAAAAGTGTTTGACATTCGATTACTTTTGTAGTATCTTTTTGTATGGATTTTGGAGGAGATTCGAATAAATGAAAAAAACAGATGAAATCCTTCTTACTGCTAGTGGATATGCAGAATTAGAGGATGAATTGAATGATTTAAGAATAAATAAAAGGGCAGAAAATGTTCAAGCTATTAAAGAAGCTAGGAGTCATGGGGATTTATCAGAAAACTCCGAATATGATGCAGCTAGAGATGAACAAGCTAAGATAGAAGCAAGAATTCAAGAGTTAGAATATAAGTTAGAACATGCAAAGATAATTGATACCATTGATACTAGTAGTGTTAATGTTGGATGTGAAGTTACAATACTTTATGTTGATGATAATGAAGAAGAGAAGTATTACATCGTTGGTAGCTTAGAGGCAGATCCTTTTGAAAATAAGATAAGTAATGAATCACCAATTGGTTCAGCTATTATTGGTAAGAAGGTTGGCGATATTGTTTCTATAAATGCTAATGGTGCTTCTTATGATATAAAAATATTAGCAATAGCTTAGATGAATTTTTAAAAAGAAAGTGAATACAAATAAGTTTGTTTCACTTTTTGTTTGTGTAAAGAAGAGTAAATAATAGTAAAGGATTATTTATTTTTATAAATTTTTTGCTATAATTGTTATAGTAAAGGTGGTTAAGAAGATGAAAAGAATGAAGATGCTTTTAGTGTTCCTATTTAGTTTTGCTATTATTGGTATTGCTCAAGCAGAGAGTATCAGTATGAGCAATATTATTACTAAATTTGAAAGTGATGGTAAAACTGTTACTCAATCTACTTCCGGGAGTGGATTTACAGTTAGTACTGGAGAGACAAGTATAGTATATACTTATTCTTCAAGTAATAATATACTATCATATAATGCTGGTGCTGGTTTATCTGTTAACGAAGTTGTTAGAGATGATGCAGTGTTAGGTTATATTGTTGATTTATCTAGTAACAAAGCTGAATATGATAATCTAAAGCGATCTAAAACTGTTACAGTTACTTATGGAACCGGTTGTGATTTAACAAATATGGGATTCTGCTACAATGATGAAGATGGAACTATGAGTATTAGTTTAACTAATCAATTTACAAGTTATTTGATTAGTCAATATTCTGGTACTCCTAGTGGTGATGCCGCTAAAAATAGTGCTGATCCTGTAGATGCTGATGGAGAAGCAGTTAGTTCTCCTGATACTGGTTATTTCGCTGAAATAGGAATAATTGCTGGTTTAGTAGTTTTACTATTAGTTGTAGTTTCTTTAAAACGTCGTAGTGAAACTGAATTTAAGATTTAGAAAGTTCTTTTATAGAACTTTTTTTGTTGTAATATTTTAGGATGAGATACATATATATTAAGATAGATTATTGGAATTTGTTTTAATATTGATGAGTTATTGTGTAGGCTATGTAATAAAATTGTTAGGTGGATAATTCAAATTTTTATGCTATTTATGTTCTTGATATTCTTTATTAGGTAGGATATAATATGTGAAGTTAAGGAGAGAAATAATTATGAAAAATGTTCACAAAGTTGAAACGGTTGTTGAAGGAGCTGAATGGAAAAAGATTCTTGATAAAGCTTTTGCAAAACGTAATAAAGATTTAAAAGTAGATGGTTTTAGAAAGGGTAAATGTCCTAAGGAAGTATATCTTAAGAAGTTTGGTATTGAATCTCTATATATGGATGCTTCTGATGAAGCACTACAAGTTGCTTATAAAAATGTATTAAAAGATAAAGATTTAGTGCCAGTTGTTGAACCTGCCGTTGATATAAAAGGTATTGATGAGAATAAGATAGAATTAGAATTTACAATTATTACAAAACCTGAAGTAAAACTTGGTAAGTATAAAGATTTAGGAGTTAAAAAGGAAAAAGTTTCTGTTACTAAGGAAGAAGTAGAACAAGAAGAGGCTAAGATTGCATCTAAGTATGCAGAAATGGTGGTAAAAGAAAATGGCGAGGTATTAGAAGGTAATACAGCTGTTATTGATTTTAAGGGATATGTAGATGGTAAGGAATTAGAAGGTGGATCTGGTACTGACTATTCACTTGAAATTGGTTCTCATACTTTTATACCTGGTTTTGAAGATGGTGTAGTAGGTATGAAGGTTGGAGAAAAGAAAGATCTTAATCTGAAGTTCCCTGATGATTATACTGAAGAATTAAAGGGTAAGAAAGTTAAATTTGAAGTAACTCTTAAAGAGATTAAAGAAAGAGTATTACCAGAGTTTGACAAAGAATTTTTCGAAGACTTAGGTTATAAAGAGGTTACTACTAAAGCTGAATTTGATGCTGAAGTTAAGAAAGCTATTACGGAGAAAAAAGAGGAAGAGGCTAAGAGTAAGTATTATAATGATGTTATTGATAAAGCTTGTGAAAACTTAGAAGTAGAAATTAATCCAGAAATAATTGCTGATGAAGTTAAGAGAGAAATTGATAGGGTTTCTCAAAGTATTCAACAACAAGGACTTACTTTAGATTTATATCTTCAATTTACTGGTAAAACTAAAGAACAATATGAAAAAGATTTAGAACCGGAAGCAATTAAGAATATTAAAGCTCGTTATCTATTAGATGAAGTGGCTAAAGCTGAAAAGATTGAAGTTACTGATAAAGATGTTGAGAAGCATGCTGAAAAGGAAGCTAGTAGATATGGAATAGATAAGAAAGAATTCTTAACATATGTGGGTGGCTTAGAAGTTGTTAAATATGATTTAAGAATGAAGAGAGCTTTATCAGTATTAGTTGGTGAAGAAGTAGAATAAAAGCTATATTAGCTTTTTTTTTCACTTTATAAATGATATAATTACTCATAGAATAAGAGTGGTTTGATGAAAGAGAAGAATAGTAAAAGTATATTTGAAAATGCATTTTTAAGACAACTAATAGATAATAAATTATACCTATTGTCATTTATTATAACCATTGTAGTTTTGGGATATGGTCTATCTTATATTCTTAGAGATTCGGATGGATTGGTTACGAAGAGAAATAAAGCTCAATTACAAATATTAAAAGAGTTAGAGGAAGAAAAGAAGAAAGATAATGGGTATTATAGTTTTAATGTTGTTTTAAATAAGAAGGTTGATATTGGTACATGTTCTATTACTTCATATAGTTATATATATGAGGTGGATGATAATAAGATGACTAAGTATTTTAGTAATCACTGTTTAGGGACTATTAAACTATTAAAAGATAATAGACCTATTATAAATAATTATAGTTTTAAAATAGATGATATAACTTATACTAAAGATAGCAGTGTTACGAAGATAGTTGAAGATAGCAATAGTAGTGTTAATCTATATTTCTATAATAACAATATTATATTGTTAAGTGATGATGATTTAGTGTTACTTAATAATAATGAAGTATCTTATATAAGTAGTGAACTTTATAAGAGTTCTGGGGGTAATATTAGTAAAAGGTATTATAAATCTAAGGAAGAGGATACATTTAAGTATATAGTTTTTTATAATAATGAAGATGTCTCTTGTTATGATGAGATAGACCCTAATAAGAAGGATGAAGTAGTATATGATATTTATCAAATACATTATAATACTTTGCTGAATGGATTTGATGAGCCTAAGAAGATAACTTCGAGAAATAAAGGTAATTTTTGTCTAAATTATGATAGTGATATTGATTTGTTGAAGCAATAGAAGAATTGCTTCTTTTTTGTGTAAAGTTTAGGTGATTTGATTTACAAAGAATGAATAAAAATATATAATAAATACTATCAATTTTTAGGAAGGAGAAATGCTATGAATAACTTACCTGTTATGCTTCTTAAAGGAATAGTACTTCTCCCTCTCCAAGATGTTAAACTTGACTTAAGTAATAATGGATCGAGCAAAGTAATAGATGTTGCTATAGATAAATATGATAGTAATATATTGGTTGTATGTCCGGATAATCCTTATGAAGAGGCTCCTGATATATCGGATTTACCTAATGTCGGAGTTATTGGCAAGATAAAGAATAAGATAGAGTTACCTAATGGTAATATTAGGATAATTGTATCGGGTATAAGAAGAGTTAAAATTAATAAATATGTACATAGAAAAGAAGATTTTGATTTACTTACTTCTTTAATATCTGAGATAGATTTGCCTAAGTTCGATGAAGTAGAAGAGACGGCGTTAAAAAGAAAAATAATACAACTTTTGAATGAATATATAGAAGCATCTATGTCTGGTAATAGTGTTCTTGCTAGTATTAGAAATGTAAACGATTTAGATAAGCTTACAGATATAATCGTATCTTTTATGCCTTTTTCTTTAAATAAAAAATTATTATATATGCATGAAATTAATGCTTTACATAGAGCTAATGCTTTAGTATATGATTTGTCTATAGAGTTACAAGTTGCTCAACTAGATGTTAGGTTGGATGAAGTATTAAGAACCGAGTTTGAAGAGAATCAAAGGGAATATGTTTTAAGAGAAAAACTAGAAGTAATTAAGAAAGAATTAGGGGAAGATGAACTTAAGGATGAAATAATTACTGACTATTTGGAAAGAATTGATAATCTAAAGGCTCCTGGGAAGTTAAAGAATAAGTTGGCAGCTGAAGTAAAAAAGTTAGATTATACGAGTGATAATAATCCAGAGATAAGTTCTATTAGGAATTATCTTGATTTAGTTCTTGATTTACCATTTGGTATATATAGTACTGATGAAAAGGATTTAGATAAAATAAAAGAAGTGTTAGATTCTACTCATTATGGCTTAGATAAAGTAAAGAATAGAATAGTGGAGTATATTGCGGTAAAGATGCGGAATAAAGATTTAAAAAGCCCTATTTTATGCTTTGTAGGACCGCCTGGAGTAGGTAAGACATCTTTAGCTATAACGATAGCTAAAAGTTTGAAAAAAGAGTTTTATAAGATATCAGTTGGTGGGTTAAATGATGGAGCTGAATTGAATGGACATAGAAGAACCTATATAGGGTCTTCTCCTGGTAAGATTATTCGGGCTTTAAAGAAGTGTGGGACTTCTAATCCTTTAATATTAATAGATGAAGTTGATAAGATGGTGAAGGATTATAAGGGAGATCCGGCTTCAGTGTTGTTGGATATCTTGGATCCAGAACAAAATAATATGTTTATTGATAATTATGTAGAAGAACCGTTTGATTTAAAAGATGTTTTGTTTATATTAACGGCTAATAGTGAAGAAGATATACCAGCAGCTTTGTATGATAGATTAGAAGTTATAGAGTTATCTTCTTATACTGAGTTTGAAAAGTTAGATATAGCTAAAAATTATTTGATTCCTAATATATATAAAGAACACTTAGTGTGTAGTAAAGAAATAAGGTTTAGTAATGATATTCTTATGGATATTATTAATAAGTATACTAAGGAAGCGGGAGTAAGAGATTTAGAAAGAAATCTTAGTACGATAGTTAGAAAGATAGTTACTAATTCTGTAAAAGAAATGAATAGTCCAATAAAAACTATTGTAAAGAAGAGTGACTTAGTTAAGTACTTGGGACCAGCTAAGTATGATATGAAGAATAATATAGTTACTATGCAAGTTGGTTTAGTTAATGGTTTAGCTTATACCCCTGTTGGCGGTATGGTAATGCCGGTGGAATCTACTATATATGATGGTAAAGGTGAAATAAAAGTTACTGGTATGTTAGGAAAGATTATGGAAGAGAGTATAGCTGTTGCTCTTAGTTTTATAAAGAGTAAAAAGAAAGAATTAAGATTAAAAGATTTGAATATTAATAAAAAAGATATTCATATTCATTTCTTAGAAGGAGCTATAAAGAAAGATGGGCCTTCAGCTGGTATAGCTATTACTACTTCTTTAATAAGTTTATTCTTAGATAGAGAAGTAGATAGAGATATTGCAATGACGGGAGAAATATCTTTAAGAGGAGATGTTCTTAAGGTTGGAGGATTAAAAGAAAAGATAATCGCAGCTTATAACGAAGGAATAAAAAAGGTATATATACCTTATGAAAATGGTTGCGAATTAGAAGAGATACCTAAATTAGTTAGAGACTCCATTAAGATAATACCTATTAAGAATTATTTAGATCTTTTTAATAAAGTTTTTAAAGAAGTGTAAGAAACATTTATATTTAAATGTTTCTTTTTTTGTTATATAATGGGTATAAGATAAGATATGGGTGAGAATATGAAAAAGAGATTCTATATTAGTATTTTTATTATTCTTTCGTTAACGGTTGTGATATTATCTGTTACATATTCTAAGGATTCTGGTACTAGTGAATACACTTCTACCAGTAGAGTGATAGATAATCTTAGGGTTACTTATGAAAATGGAGAAATGCTTAATATAAGTAAAATAAATGATATTAATGATGTAGATATCTCTGGTAGTAATATAAGTATAGTTAATAAGAATAAAGATAGTATTAATGTGTTAATTGAATTAAGTTTTTTAGGAGATAAAGAAGTCTATTACTCTATAGATGATTCTAATAAGGAAGTATTAAAAAAGTACGCTAAGGAAGTAGTTAATCTAGCTCCTTTTGGAACGGATGGAGATCAAAAAACTGTTAATATAAAGATATTTAGTGTTAATGATGTTAATGATAAGGTTAAAGTTAATATTTCTTCTATAGAAGATGATTATCTTAAGTTACATATGATTAAAGATTCTAATGTATTTAAAGATAGTAGTAATAATTATTATTACTTTGGTAATCCTAATAATTATGTTAGATATAATGGTGTTTATAGAATAATAGGTTTAGTGAATAATAAATTTAGATTAGTAAGATTTACTGAGTATATGACAGTATTTAATTCGGAAAATAATTATTTAGAGTTTACTGATTTTATAAAGACATTTAATAATAAGGAAATTGATGAGTCTAATATGGATTCGTTTGATACTTGGTTAAAGGAATATAATAATTATTGGTTTAAAGATGGTAGTTCTTATTTGAATAATACGATTAATCATGATACAAGTATATACGCTATGGGAAGTGAAGTCATAGAAATTGATGATTATGTATTAGTTGTAAATGGAGATGGAACTATGGCGCATCCTTATGAGGTGAAAAATGGAAGCTAGTAAAGTATTGAAAAAAGAAATAATTATTGAGTTAGTTGCCTTAGTACTCTTTTCTACTGCTTGTGTTTTTGCTATGGTTTCTTTAAAAGGGAAAGAAGCTGGAGATATTGCTAGTTATGATGATGTAGTAACTATATTAGATGAAAAAAAGTTTAAAGGAATTGATGTAAGTAGTGATGGTAAAGCCTTAAATGGGGATGGTGTAACATATACAATTACTAATAATCAAAGTAAGGTGGTTTCTTATCAAATAGTTATATATCCAAATATTCATGATGAAGAAGTGTTAAAACAAGTTAGAATAGCTTTAGACGATATTTATATAAGTGATTTGAATCAATTAGAGAGAAATCAAGGGGGATATGTTTTAGGTATGAAGGCTTTAAATCCTGGATATACTAAGATTCATTCCATTAAATATTGGTATAAACTTGATACAAGTGAAGAGATATCTAGAGATAATGTTAAGTTTAAGTATAAAATAGAATTATTATAGAGGGGAGAATCTCAATGAAGAAAGTATTTGGTTCTAAAGGGATGTCTATTATTGAGGTGATTTTGGCTATTGGGTTAGTTTCTATTATTATGGTTCAAGTATTAAATCTATTGGTAGATGTAAAGAATGAACAGGCTTTAGGGGAGAGTAAGACTAAGGATTTATCTAATAGATCTATTATTATGCAAAGAATAGAGAAAGACTTTGTAAGTAAGAATATAGTTGCATTAGAACGGTGTAGGAACCAAGTAATGAATTTAGATGATTATAAAACTAAATCATGTTTAAAGGTTTCGTATGAAAATGATACGAATAATCCTTATTTTCTTATTACGGCTGTCGGAAGAAAATCTTATAATAATAAGTATGATTTTTTTATCTATGGGTATAGAAAGAATGGCTCGGCGGAAAAGCCTAAGATATATGAGGCTTGGAAGCTAGAATCTGGAACTTATCCGGCGGGAGGCGCGGATGGGTGTGAGTATGAGTTGAAGGGTTTTTATTGCGATACGGATCTTAATGGTCATTGTAATAGTAACTATTTTATTCTTAGATATCCTGTTTTAGTGTCTGATTCAATGTCAAATACGTCAATGAATTTTGACTTGGAATTTATCTATTATTTCCGTAAAGGAGCCCCATTACCAGGCGGTTTTGAAAAAGTTGGGGATCCATCTTATCCGACGGATTTTTGGAATAATCATAATAGATTATGTAAATAATTGTAATTTGTGTTATAATTAATAAGGTGGTTTAATGAAATTAGCAAATAGAATCTTTAATTATATAAAAGATAATGTATTCTATTTTATCTTGATATTGTTGTTTCTTGTTATGTATGTTATTAAAGTGCCTTATGATGTAGAGATGCCCGGGGGAATTATTGAGTTAAAGGATCGTATTAAAATAGATGATAACAGGATAGATACCAGTGGTTCTTATGGCATGGCTTATGTAAATGTTGTACAAGGTAGTATTCCTTATGTATTAGGAGGATTAATTGTTGATGACTGGGATGTGGTTAAGTCTGAAGATAATTTGTATCCTAATGAATCAATAGCGGATGCTAGTAAGAGAAATAAGATATACTTAGAACAAAGTATAGATATGGCTATGTTAGCTGCTTTAAAAGAAGCGGATAGGGAATATGAGATAGTTAATAAGAAGAACAATGTTTTATATATAGACAAAGACGCTGATACCACGTTAAAAGTTGGCGATAGTATTGTTAGTTGTGAAGGAAAAGAGATAAATGATGTATCTGAGATTACTAAAACTATCGATGAGAAAAAGTATAATGATGTAATTGAGTTTGTTGTCTTAAGAAACAATAGAGAAGTTAAAGCAACTGCTAGAGTAGTTAAGGTAGATAAGAAGAAAAGGATAGGCTTGTTAAGTGCGACTACTTTTGATATAGATACAGACAGTAAGATAGTTTTGGATACTAAGTCTTCTGAATCAGGACCTAGTGGAGGAATGATGATGGCTTTAGCTATTTATGAAGGATTAACTAATAAAGATTTAGCTAATGGAAGAAAGATAGTTGGTACTGGTACTATTGATATGGATGGTAATGTTGGGGATATTGGTGGTATAAAATATAAAGTAATTGGAGCTTATAAAAAAGGCTTAGATGTTTTTTTTGTACCTGAAGGTAATTATAAAGAAGCACTAAAGGTAAAGAAAGAAAAGAAATATGACTTTGAGATTGTTTCGGTAAAGAATCTTAAAGATGCGATTAGATACTTAGAAGGGGATGCTTATGAAGAGTAGATATTATGATGAAGATGTTTTTTCTTATATAGATCATAGCATACTATTAAATCCTTATTTTGAGGAATGGTATGAATATGTTAGAGTAGTATTAATTAGTGATGAATTTCAAAAAAGGAAGTTATTTCCTCATCATCATAATATGTCTGTATGGGAGCATTCTATTTTAGTTTCATTTAGGTCTTTTGTCTTAGCGAAAGCGCTTAAGGCGGACGATAGAGTTTGCGCAATTGCAGGTTTGTTGCATGACTTTTATCCGTGGTCCTGGATGTATAGCGAGGCGTTAGAACATATAGATGATGGAATATTTTTGAAAGAAACTAAGACTAAGCATAGCTTATTTAGAAAACATGGGTTTACACATGCTAAAGCTGCTGCTGAAAACTATGTTAAGTTCTTCCCAGAATTAGAAAATGAAGTAATTACTGATTCTATTAAGAGGCATATGTTTCCTTTAAACATAGTGCCACCTAAGTATAAAGAAGGATTTATAATTACTATGGTAGATAAAATTGATAGTGTTTATGAATTACCTAGTCCAACAGTAATATCTAGTAAAATAGCTAGAGATTTTAATGATAAAATAGTAGCTAGAGCTTTAGATAAAATAAGGGGATAGTGTAAAATAATTATAAAATTTGTTTATAATTATTCTTCTATTAATATTAATAAGATATAATAAGAAAATGTATTATTAAGGAGCGATTATATGGAAATTGGAACAAAAGGTAGATATGCATTAATATTATTATTAATGGCTGTAGTAGCTTTAATATTCTTTACTATTTAAGGTATTGATTATATTTATTTATTATTATGTAGATAAGTTAATGAGCTCATTAGCTTTTTTTTATTATTTTTATTTAAAAATATGATATTATATAGCATGTGATGAGATTATGAAAAGAGAAGAAGTAGATAGAAATAAACTTAGTCCGGGTATGAAACAATATATGGAGATAAAAGATAGTTATCTAGAGGAATTATTGTTTTATAGATTGGGAGATTTTTATGAACTATTCTTTGAAGACGGAATTATAGCCAGTAGGGAGTTAGAGTTAACTTTAACTGGTAAAAATGGTGGATTAGAAGAGAGAATTCCGATGTGTGGGGTTCCTTATCATAGTGTTAAACCATATATAGAAAAACTTATAGATAAAGGATATAAGGTGGCTATATGTGAACAATTAGAAGATCCTAAAAAGGCTAAAGGGATGGTTAAAAGAGGGGTAGTACAGGTAATTAGTAAGGGTACAGTTATAGATTTTGACATGTTGGATGAACATAATAATAATTATATAGCTAGTATCTTGGATTTTAAGACTAAGTATATAGTTACTTATGGAGATATTTCTACTGGGGGTCTTTCTATAGTAGAAGTAGATAAAAATAGAGATAGATTATTAAGTGTTTTATTAAATTTTAATATAAGAGAAGTTATATTTAGTGATGATTCTGAAAAGGAATTAATAGATATTTTAAGAAATAATCATGGAATAGATTTTAGTATATCCTATGATTATTTAGATAATGGATATGAAAATGTCTATAAAGATATAACAGATATAAAATATATAACAGGTATTAAGCATTTATTCTATTATTTGGCTATTAAACAGTTAAAAGACTTATCTTTAATAGATAAGGTTAATGTTGTGAGATTAGATGATTTTTTAGAGATGGATATTCATACTGTTAGAAACTTAGAAATAGTAGAAACTCTTAGATTAAAAGAAAGAACCTATTCTTTGTTATGGTTAATGGATAAGACCAAGACAGCTGGGGGATCGAGACTTTTAAAGAATTATTTAATGAGCCCTTTAAAAGATAGAGATACCATAAATAAAAGATATGATATGATTGATAAGTTAAGAGAACAGTTTTTAATTAAAGAAGAATTGTTACAATTATTAGATGAAGTATATGACTTAGAAAGACTATGTGGGAAAGTATATGGTGGTAATCTAAATGCTAGAGATGTCTTACAAATAAAGAATAGTTTAAAAGTATTTCCTTTTATTAAAGATAAGATTAAGGAATTAGGTTTTGAATATGAGTTAGTAGATGAGAGTGCTTTATACGAATTATTAGAAGAAGCGATATATGAGAATCCTCCGATTACTCTAAATGAAGGTTATTTAATTAAAGATGGATATAATAGTGAATTGGATCAATTAAAGGAAATAAGAAGTGGTGGAAAAGAGGTTATTGCTTCTTTAGAAGAACAAGAAAGAGAAAGAACAGGTATAAAGAATTTGAAGGTTGGATATAATAAGGTATTTGGTTATTATATTGAAATCAGTAAAGGACAAGTAGGTTTAGTTAAGGAAGAATATGGTTATGAAAGAAGACAAACTTTAGCAAATGCCGAAAGATTTGTATCACCTTTATTAAAAGAAAAAGAAGCTTTAGTATTAAATGCTGAAGAGAAGATTGTTGAATTAGAATATAGTTTATTTTGTGAGATTAAAGATTTAATAAAAAAAGAAGTATTTAATTTAAAGGCCAATGCCTCGACGATTAATGAATTAGATGTTTTAGTATCTTTGGCAACTATTGCTGATGAGTATTCTTTAGTAAGACCAGAGTTATTAGAAGAAAGAAGAATAGAAATAGTAGATGGTAGGCATCCAGTAGTTGAAAGGGTATCTAAAGTAGAATATGTGGCTAATAGTTGTATGATGGATGAGGCTGATAATACTTTATTAATTACGGGACCTAATATGAGTGGTAAATCGACTTATATGAGACAATTAGCGATAATAATTATAATGGCTCAGATGGGATCTTTTGTACCTTGTAAGTCTTGTAAATTACCAATATTTGATAAGATATTTACGAGAATAGGAGCTTCTGATGATTTAGTGTCTGGAGAAAGTACTTTTATGGTTGAGATGATGGAGGCTAAGAATGCGATTAGTAATGCAACAGCTAATTCTTTAATATTATTTGATGAATTAGGTAGAGGTACAGCGACATATGATGGGATGAGTTTAGCTCAAGCAATATTAGAGTATGTTAATAATAAGATTAAGTGTAAGACTTTGTTTAGTACTCATTATCATGAATTAACTGACTTAGCTAATAATAATGAGGGTATTAAAAATATACATGTTGAAGCAATTGAAAAAGATGGTAAAGTAACTTTTTTACATAAAGTTAAGGATGGCGCTGTAGATAAGAGTTATGGTATACATGTTGCTAGATTAGCTGGAATGCCTAATGATTTGTTAAATAGAGCTCAAGAAGTATTGGATAGATATGAAAAGATGGCTAAGGATAAGAGTGGAGAAGAATTATCAGAACAAGTAGCTTTTAATTTTGATACTAATAATGATAGTAAAGTATTAAAGAGATTAGAAGATATAGATCCTTTAAATATTACACCTATGGAAGCAATTAATATATTGTATGAGTTAAAAGAATTATCTAAGGAGTAATTATGTATAGAGAAGATTATTTTTATGGTTTAAGTGATGTGATGCATTTTAATTTGTATGCTTCTTTATTAAAAGATAAGCTTGTTAAAGAAGAGAGAGGTATTATAAAAGTATTTAAAAGAAATGAAGAAATACTTATTATAGAAACGGTTAATAATAGAGATGAAATAATAAAAGATACAAGAATTAATAAAAATGAGGATATTACTAGTTTTGACTTAACTTTTTTAAAAGTAATAGAAAGATATATATGTGATTATGAAATACCTAATATGATATATGAGTATATAGAAGGTATTGGTTCTTGGTATAGGGTTAAAATAGATGGATATTTGCCTAGTGATAAAAGATTAAAACCATTTTATTTTAAGAAAAAGATTGAAAAAAAAGATTTAAATAAGTATGTAGATAATAAAGATGATTTAAAATATTTAGAAAAATTTTATGATATAAAGGGATTAGTTAAGTTTAATAAAGTTAAAGATGTAATTGATTTTTTTAAACAAATAGAAGACTAGTATTAGAATATTTATTGTGTTATAATTGGTTGAGTGATTAGGAAGTGTTTCTTATGGGGAAAACAAGAAGTGAATTAAGAGAAAAAGTCATGATTATACTTTATCAAATAGATATTATGAAAAATCAAAAGATTGAATACAATGTTGAAGAGTTGATAAAGGATAATTTAGAGATTGATAATGAGTTTGTGAGAGATGTTGTTTATGGAGTAATTACTCATAAGGAAGAAATAGATGAGCTAGCTAATAAACATATGAAAGGTTGGACTATTGATAGAATAGATAAGACTGGTGCTCAAATACTTAGAATGGGTATATATGAACTATTATTCTCTGAAGATACTCCTGATATAGTAGCTATTAATGAAGCAATTGAGTTGGCTAAGAAATATAGCGATGATAAAGTAAGGAAAATTATTAATGCTGTCTTAGATAAAATACTAAAAGAGAAATAAAATCAAACAATAATGTTTGATTTTTTAATAATATAGGTAAGTTGATGAAAAAGATTTTTATTAATAATGAGGATGATTATAATAAACTAATTAAAAATATATTCTTTTATAAATATTATTAATTTACTAAATTTGAATTATTATCTAATATTAATAAAGAGAAAGATGATTTATGTAAGTTTAAAAATAATCAATGCTTTGTGCAAAGGAAGAATAAATCTAATACTAAGTTTGGATGTTGTCAGGATTGTGCTTTAGTAATGGAGTATAAAGGATGCCCTACTAGTAATGTTTCATGTAAGTTGATGTATTGCAAACCAGCTTTAAAGAATATAAAAAGGTTAAGACTAAAAGATATATATTTAGTTAATTGTTTATCTTTAAAGCAAAAATTTATATTAAAGTTTAATTATTTTTCAACTGGAGAACAGGTTATAAAAGATTTAAATTGTGGTTTAATATATTGGTATTTAAGAAGTATTTTTAAAGGGCTTAGAATAACTTTTGGTAGATAAACAAGAAGGGATATCGTTAAATAAGAAATTTCTTTCTTATCTAATTTGATAATGTTATAATAATCTTTAAGCATGGTGGTTTTATGAATAACGAGATAAAATATTATACAATTACGGCTTTAAATAGAGCTATAAAGAATATGTTTGATGAGAAAGAACAATTACGTCATATCTATTTAAAGGGAGAAATAAGTAATTTTAAACATCATTCTAGGGGACATTTATATTTCACTTTAAAGGATGAAAATAGTCGGATATCGGCGGTTATGTTTGCTACCCAAGCTAAGAATATAACCTTTGAACCAGAAGATGGGATGAAAGTTCTAGTATGTGGTAGGGTAACAGTATATGAAGCTAATGGCGGATACCAGATATATGTCGAAGAAATGAGTTTGGATGGGATTGGGAATCTTTATCTAGAATATGAAAAGTTAAAAAAGAAGTTAGAAGAGGAAGGCTTATTTAAAAAAGAGTTTAAAAAGCTAATACCAAGATTTCCTAAAAGAATTGGGATAATAACGGCTCCAACAGGGGCGGCTATAAGAGATATCTTAAGTACTATTAAGAGAAGATATCCGATATGTGAAACAATACTATTTCCAGCCTTAGTACAAGGTGTGGGTGCTAAAGAAAGTATTGTTGAACAGTTAAATAGAGCCCAGGACTTTGATTTAGATGTCATTATATGTGGTCGAGGAGGGGGATCTATTGAAGACTTATGGGCCTTTAATGAAGAAATAGTCGCAAGAGCAATATTTGCCTCAAAGATACCTATTATATCGGCGGTTGGACATGAAGTTGATTTTACAATAGCTGATTTTGTAGCTGATTTAAGAGCGCCAACGCCTACGGGAGCTGCGGAGATGGCTGTACCTAATTTAGTTGATTTAAACAATCTATTAAATCAATATAGTATTAGAGGCAATGAGGCAATTAATAATACAATAAGAATATCTAATAGGAAGTTAGATGAACTTAAGAATCATTATATTTTAAGAAATCCTTTAAGTTTATATGAAATAAAAGAGCAGAGATTAGACACATTATTTGATAGTCTTAATAAGATTATAAATACTAAGTTAGTTGAATATAATATAAGACTTAATAATATTAAGGGTAATTATATACTAAGGAATCCCTTAGGGGGATATGAAGTAAAAAAAGAGATAATTAATAATTATAGAGATACTCTTAATAAGAATATTAAGAGTATGATAGAAAAGAATGAATATAATTACCAAATCTTATTTAATAAATTGGAATTATTAAATCCTTTGAATGTATTAAGCAAAGGATATAGTTTAGTTACTAAGGATAAAGTAGTAATAAGTGATAGTAAAAAGGTTAAAAAGGGTGATAATATAGCTATTAGATTAGCTAAAGGTAGTATTAAAGCTGAAGTAAAGGAGATTGAATAAGATGGCAGTAAAGAAAGAAGAAAAGACTTTTGAAGAAGCATTAGTTGAATTAGAGGGGATTGTTAAAGATTTAGAAGCTGGTAACGATGATTTAGATAAAGCAATAAACAAGTATAGTGAAGCAATGAAGTTAATTAAGTATTGCTCTACTAAGTTAAATGATGCAACTGAAAAAGTTAATAAAATATTAAAAGATAATGGTTCTTTAGAGCCTTTTGAAGTAGAAGAATAGGAAGTTAATTCTTCTTTTTTTTCTTGATTTGTGTTATATTTTAGATAGTGATTTATATGGATGAGAACAAGAATAGTAGAATGATTTTAATAATAGTTGTTGTAATAATGCTAATAATAATTAGTATATTAGGAGTTTTAGTATATTTGGGGGATAAAGATGACAATACGCATACTATAGAATTAAAACAAGTATATGTTTCTGATCATGATTTGATGATTTTTAATGATTATTACTTAGGTATAGAAGATAATAGAATCGTTGTAGTTATTAATAAGAATGGTAACGAATTATTTTTAAAAGATAATGGGATTAGAAATGATGGATTATTTGTAAGGGAAGATAATTCTTACATAGGCTATAATACGAGTAATGGTATACTTAATATATACGAGATTAATAATAATGGTATAGAATCTATTAATAGTATAGATGGAGTAGAAGAAGTTGTACCACTAGTATATTCTTATGATGATGAAGAGGTGGTATTGGGCTTTGTACAATATATAGATGATGATAGTTATATATACTCTTTTGATGATGAAAAACCAGTTATATTAGATGGTATTACTCTTGTAGGAGATAAAATAGAAGATAATAAGATTATTACTTATAGTAGAAAGAACCTAATTGTAAAGAGAGAGAATAAGTATGGAGCTGTAGATATAGAGGGTAAAGAGACTATAGCTATTAATTATGATGATTTGTTAAATGATGGGAATAATATTCTTTTTAAGAGTAACGATAAGTTTGGTTTATTAAATAGTGATGGAGAAGTTATATTAGATAATAGGTATAAAGTAGTTAAGTCTATTATAGATGGATATTTAATAGGCAATAGTAAGTTATCTTTTTATGATAAAGATTTAAAAAGAATAATAAAGAATAGAATAGTAAGTAATATTAGCGATTATTCTCTTAGAGAAGATAATAGTATTATGTCTTATAAAGTGGGAGATAAGTATGTAATTATTAATAATTACTTAGAAGATTTATTAGATAAAGAATATAATAGTCATCAGGCATATGTTGTTAACGGGAAGAATCTTGGTTCTTTTGATCAAATTGGTTTTAATAATGATAATATAATTTATAGTTATAAAGAAGGACTTATTACTATCTATGATAATAATCTAGATAAAGTAATAGAGATAACTACGGATAAGAGGAAGATAACGGATATAGTTAAAGTTCAAAATGATAATTATCTAGTTTTTTATATGCATAAGAATGAATTAAAGACTATTATGTATGATAAGAATGGAGATAAAATTAAGAATGATAGAGGGGAATTAGTATATCGATCTAAGAAGTACTTAGTATTTAGAAATAAAGAGGGTTTAATTTTTGTTAATTATAAAGATGAAGTGTTGGAAAGTATTAAAGGTAATGATATAATAGTAGGTAATGGTAGTATTATAGTTGATAATAATATTTATAATGTAGAATATAAGTAGGTGTGATATGAAGAGTACGACTAAATTAATTATTAGTTTTTTTGCCCTAATCGTTTTTGTGGGAATAGTATCTAATTATAAAGATTATTCTTATTCTTTACAAGAAAAGAACGCTTGGAATAATTTTACATCTATTAAGGTGTTAAGAGATGATCATGTGGTTCCCGGGGAAAAGGTGTATTTAGAATTTGTTGGGAATAGCTCTAAGATTGATAGTATACAGATAGAGATGAAGTATAGATCTAGTTTTTTTGTTGTATCTGTAGAAGAACTTAATACTTCAAAACCATACTTTTATATGCCTAGTTATAGTAAAGATGTTGTAGTAGATGGGAAATATACGATTAATAAAGTATCTATTGAGTACATAGATGGCAATACAATTGTATATTATAGCAATCCTAGTAAAGGTATATATTTAGACACTAATGATATTACTAACTATATAGTGGTTGGTGAAAAGGTTGATGAAGCTAATGCTTGGCGTGGTTTTGGTGGGTTAAAGGTTAATGCCGTTGTAAATGATGTTAATGAAAATATTCATTTAAATCTATATGGAGATTATAAAGATGTAGTTAATATTGATTTGAAGTGGGTTAAAACTGATGAATCATATTACTTTATTTCTTCTGTTTTAAGCGTTGGTAATAGACCATTCTTTAATTTAGATGATGCTAAGGTTGTAGATAATGAAGATTATTATTTGAAAGAGATTAAAGTATTCTATAATGATGGTGGATACTATGTATATAACGCTGATAATTATGCGAGTGTTTTAAATAATAGATTACATATTGGGGTATTGAATCATGATAGAAGTATAAATGTTGAAGAAACTGATGTTCAACCGGTTAATGCGATTGTATCTAAAGAAAGAGAAAAAGATGTAGCAGGTGGATTAGTAGTTTTGTTTCTAATATTTATAGCACTTGTACTAGTTTTTGCCGTTTTAAAAAATGAAGATAATTAAGAGAGGTATATTGTGAAAGGTAAACGTATTAATACAAAAATTGTATTTTATGTTGTTGTTTTATTAATCGTAGTAATTGGATCTATGATTTCTTTTACGTACGCTTTTAGTAACGAGACTGAAAAAAACTTTATTACTAGTTTAACTGAAGAAGAAGCTATTTATAGAATTTTAGATAATGTGGCGGATAATGAAGTAGCTGCTGTCACGGAAGAGTATGCCATGCCTGTATTAGAGATTAAACCTCCTAAAGTAGAAATAGCTGAGAAGAACGAGAAAGAGGATCCTAAAAAGGTTGTTCCAAATAACGAGTCTGGTAAGACTGTAACGGCTACTGAAGCGATAGCTAGATATGAAAATAATGAGACTAGTATGGGTATAGATGTATCTACATGGAATGGTAATATAGATTGGAAAAAAGTTAAAGAATCAGGAATTAGTTTTGCTATGATAAGAATTGGATTTAGAGGGTATGGTACTGGTAAAATACTTATGGATAATACTTTCTATCAAAATATTCAAGGAGCATTAGCTAATAATATTAATGTTGGTGTATATTTCTTTACGGCAGCGTTAAATGAAGCGGAAGCCCAAGAAGAAGCAGCGTGGGTATTAAGTGTAATTAAAGATTATGATATTAGTTATCCAATTGTTTATGATGTGGAATTATTTGGTAATAGTGATACGAGATTAGCGGGTTTAAGTGATCATCAGATTACTAATAATGCGTTAGCTTTTTCCAATTATATTAGGGCTCATGGTTATACGCCGATGATTTATTCTTATTTGAATGCTTTAAATACGCGTTTAGAGGTTGGAAGATTTGGAGATACAAGAGTATGGTTAGCTCATTATGCGGAAGCTACTAACTATACCGGTAAATATCATATGTGGCAATACACTGATTCTGGTAGTGTACCAGGAATTAGTGGGAAGGTAGATATGAATGTGTCGTACTTTAGTGTAACGAATGATATTAGTAAGAAACAAGAAGTTAATGGGATTAATAATGATGCGAATGAAATAACAGTCTTCTTTAAGGATGTTAATGTAAAAGCAACTATAAAGCAAGAGGTTTTCTTGAGAATTACACCAAGTTTAACGACACCTAATAAGGCTGGTGTTATTGAGGCTGGAGAAGTAGTAACTATAACGGGGATATCTGATAGTTTCGTTAGAATAAATTATAACGATAATGTTTATTATTTAGATAGTATTAGTTATCTAGAATTGGATACTCCAGTATGGATTAAGGATAATGTTAATTTAAATGTTGTGCTTACTAAGGATGAAAAACTCTTAAATGAACCTTATGAGTTTTTAAGTAATAATGTTAAAGAAGAAATATTCGCTGGCAGTAAGGTTACACTACTTGCTTATAACAATGAATATTTAAAGATAAGTTATAATGATAGTCTTCTTTATATACATGATAAGAATTGTTATAGAATAGATGAGGAATTAAGCGATGATGAAACTACTCAAGATGAATTGGATAGGCCTGAAGCTGTTCGAGTAGTTGAGACTGAAGAGTCGATAGAAACAAGCGAATAAAAATCTCTGAAAAGGGATTTTTTTTAGGCGTTTAAGTAT
>CAMYYH010000002.1 GCA_947303405.1 uncultured Mycoplasmatota bacterium | reverse complement strand
TGAACTTGCCGCTGGTCCTTACCAGGGACCTGTTTTACCACTAAACTATACCAGCGTAAATGGCATTAAATACCAATGCCATTATAACACATTTTTAATATATTCACTAAATAATTTGTAATAATACTTATATTCTACATTTAGTTTGTTATATTCTCTATTGCTTAAATCATATAAGCCCATATAATGAGCTAGATTTATTACTTCTGTTTTATCTAGTTTACTTATATATTTTTTAATACTATTATTTCTATAACTATCTTTTAATCTTTTAACTCTATTATCCATTATTCTATCATGGGACTTCTTAATATAATAAGACATATCAGTATTATACTCAGTAGCTAATAGATATAAACACATAATACTAATATCATTTAAATCTTTTATATTCCTATATATTTCTTCTTCATCATAACCTAGTTTTTTAAACTCTTTTAACATATTCAATAATGAAGAAGTTAATGGTTTGCCTAATATATTACTTATAACTTCTTGCATAATTCATATATTTCCTTATAAGTATATCCCATACCTAATAGTCTTAAATAATAGTTCTTACTAATAATTCTTTTCCTAATCAATACTTCTAATTCATGATCATATATACAATTAGATACTACTTCTTTTATCTTTAATAACCGAGTAGATTCTTTATTAATTAGATATCTCTTATACTTGTATTCATCTAAGTATATAGAATCTTTTAATATAGAAGATATCTTTTTAACCTTATCTATATCTTTTATCTTATACTTAATTTGTATTTTATTAATATCCTCTATACTATCTTGATAATCTATTACTGCACATACTATATCAATATCACTTTTCTTTAAAATATTCTTATATATAGACCTAAATATAGATGCACTATAATCACCAAATCTAATATTAGTTAATCTACCTATATCCGAATATACACTAGCTAATAGACATAAATCTACCAATTCTTTATCTATCATATGAGCTAGTAGATTACTATAAATACTAATTCTTATTACCTTATTAATATCTCCTCTATAATAATTATCTTCTAGTAATTCTATATAATCTGCTATCTTATCGAATTTAATCTTATCTACTACATCTAAGTATTCTATTTGATTTCTATTATAATCATTAAATACTTTTATATCTTTAGCTCTATTACTCTCTAATAATACTAATACATCTTTATAATCAGAAGACTCTCTTACATATAGATTATACTTTCTATACAATCTATCTAAATCTCTATAAACTATCTTTTTATCAAACGTATTACCAATAAACTCTAAAGATTTTCTAACTACTAGTAATAATTGACTTATTAATACATAATTATCTTTTATATTATCTATCTTAGATATTATATTAGATATATTCCTTGTAAATATTTCTTTACTTAAGTTATTGCTAATTATCATATTATTACTAATATTACATAATAATTCTACACATTCTATCGGTGTATACTTAGTTATTCTTTCATCTTCTACATATTCTTCTTTATTATCTATATAATGTATTATCTTTTTAAATATACTATCCCTTAAGTTTTTCATATAATTAACAACACTTTTTATGTTAATAATCTCTATAATAATATTCTCATCTATAGCTTTTCTTATAACAGATTCACTTATCTTATTAGTAAAACATACTATACTAATTACTTGCTCTCCCTCTAAGATAATATTATTATATTTAACTCCAGGTACAAAATATTTATCCATATCTATTCGTACTATTCTATTTTTAATATTATTAACTCTTAAATAATAAGAATCTATATCTACATTAATATACTCATTACTTATATAATTATAAGTATTAAAATACTTACTACTTATATCTTTTCTAAGTAACATATTAAAGAACGACTCTGGATTAACATACTTTATATTTACATACTTACCAACATATTCTATTGATTGTTTATTCTTAGAGACTATATCTTCATATAATACTTTCTCTTCATTAGTATATTCTATTCTTTTACCTATTATTCTTTCATACTCTTTGTGATATATACTAGCAATTCTCTCTTCTAAGTATATTCTATTATCATAACTCTTTATTTCTTTATGATTGATATATGCTTCTTCTAATATTTCTCTTAACTCATTAAAATCATTACAATTATTAATATTTATCATTTCTCTAAAAATTAATAATGTTTCATATTCTTCTATTTCATCAATATTATACTTATATTTCTTATACTTACTAATTAAATAATCTATATTACTAGAATACTTATCTATTAAACCATTTATCTCTTCATAGTTCATCGCATAATTATATTCAAATATAGTATCCTTGGCTTCTCTAATACTTTCTATATTAATATTACTCAAATAACTATTTCTAATATCACTAAACTTATAGAATTCTTCTCTACTATTTATATGTATCATATTATTACTAAGTATATAATATAACTGTTTTATCTCATTTATACTAAGACTATCTTTATATAAAGCATGATATACATCTTTATTAATACTTATAATATTCCCATTACTTTTATAAAAATAGTAATCTTTCTTAACTAAATCAATTAAAGAATCTATATATCTTTCTACATAGTCACTATCTTTATATAATTTTAATAGATCTATTAATATTTTAAAACGATACTTATCTTTACTTAATTCTTCTATTTTCTTAGTTAATTCTTTATAATTAACTACTTTATCTAGATTATGACCTAGTACCATTACCAAATCTTTGTTAAGCATTACTCTATTTATATTATGCAATAATCTATCATTATTAATAGAAATCTTATAATAACTATCTATTACATAACTATCTTTAATATTAAATAGTTTTATAAACACATTCTTAAATAATTCTTTATTACCTTCTTTTAAACTCTTATCACAATAATCATAGTTTAAAGGAAAAGCCTTTATTATTTCTTTTGCTTCCTCTTCCCTTTTTAGATAATATTTAACATCTATATACTTAAACAACTCAGGATTATACTTACAGTACTCAAATATAATATTTTGGTGTTTTTTAATAGTATTAACAGGTATATATTTCAAATACTTTTTACTATCACCTAATATTTCTATTATCTCCTTAGAATTCTTATATATTATCGCCGGATGAACATACTTTATAAGAGAATGATTCGTATTTAATGCTTCTAATATTTTTTTTTCATATTTTAATTGAATCTTATCTTTATCATACTTAGATAAATTATTAATTATATCCTCTTTCACTTGTTCACCCCATTTCTATCAACATGTGTTAAATCATAAGTAATATTAGCTAATAGAGTCTTCATTTCATTTACAAAATTCCAATAAACAAAATTATTATCTATATACCAATTAACCTCATTGAACACATTACGATTAGTAAAATTATCATAGCTATCTATGACATAAGTATAAGGTAATAATTTTAAGAACTTATCTTTATCTACTACAACATTCTTATCTATATCATGTTTTAATCTATTAATATTTCTTAGTAACCTATTCGCTGCCATCTTTCTCTTAGGAATCATTCTATATATTACAAAACTACCTATTATACTTAATATACCAACTATATAGATAAGCATATATAAAATAGACACTTTTAAACTAGGTAATATAACAAAATAAGCTAAAAATGTATAAAAAATCGTAACACTTAAATACCCTATAATTCTTTCTATTAATTTAAAACTACTATTAACTATAATAAATACTACTGTTAATATTAACATAGATAAACTAACTCCCAATAGTAAATATGTATGATCAAATACCACCAGTGGTCTATAAGTAATCAAAAAAACTGTTAAATAAGCTAATATCACTACAACTAAGTACTTATTAAAATAATTATTATAAAACTTAGCTTTATATTTTTGTTCAATGCTATTCTTTATATCATTTATAAAAGAGTTATCTAAGTAATATAAATCCTCTTCTTTAACAGAGTTCTTTTCTCCAAATATCCCTTCTAATAATGCTTTTTCATATTCATTATTATCTTCATACTCTTTTACCTTAGTTAATAGATATCCATCTTTTTGTTTCTCTATATTAAGATATCCTTTATTAGCTAAAGATAATAGCATAGACATAATATCTTTATTATCTAGCTTATCATTATAAAGATATCCCACTTCTAAAGAAGAATACTTAGATATTAAATCCATATTAATATTCTTAGACATTATCTTCTTATTTCTTATTAACATATAAACAATTAATACTACTAAAAAACTAGTAATAGGCAATACTAAACCACCCATTATCATGTTATCAACAATAGATTTTCTATTAGTAAAATAATTATTTTCAAATACCATCTTCATCCCTAAAACACTATTATTTTTTAATTTCTTATATTTAAGAGTAATGATATTTCCATCAATTTTATAGTCTTGTTTTATTTTATCTCCATCTAAATAGAAGATTATCTCCTTTATCCCCTTCTCTTTAGGTACCTTAATAGTAATATTTGATTTCTTTACATAATCATTAAAACTGTTGATAAGATCTAACTTAATAACATCATCAAACTTATTATAATCTTTACCCAAAATATACTTATAACTAACATTAAATACTTGTTCATCTTTATATTTCTTATCTTTAGAGCCAACGGTAATATTATTAATTCCCTTTTCTAATTCTATTTTATATTTATCGTCTACTTTAATATTTTTTAATAAATATATATCTTTAACAGGAACATAATAATAAAAATAATTACTATCATTACTAAATGTAACATTTAATTTTTCATTATATATAATCTCTCTATCTTCTGTAATAACTATATTAGATGATAATTCATCAATATAATAATCTGTTGATACATCAGACTTCTTAGGGGTTGATACATCTGTTAATATTTCTAATTTAACGGAATAATAAGCAACACTATCTAAAGAGGGATAAACCTCCCCCTTTTCATACAAAACATACCTATCATATGATAAGTCAAATTTATCTTCATAAGTTTTTAATTCATTCTTAAAATTATCGTATAATTTAAATACGATACTAACATTGATATTTTTTTTATATAAACTATAGAAACTAGCATTAATTGTATATCCCTTTTGTCCACTATTCTGATAATTATTATATGGAACAAAAGATACATTCTTTAATTGCATATCTCCTAATTCAACGTCTACACCCATTTTCTTAACACTAATTAATTCACTAGTAGTTTTTAAAGCCTTAACTCTAATAGGTAATAGTATAAATAGGATTACTAGTAATACCCTCATTATTCTCTTCATTAAATACCACTATCCTATTATCAATTATAACATGAGTAGAATGCAATTAGAAGTTGTTATCTATACTTCTTGAATAACCGCAATAATCATAGGCTTACATTCAGTTTCTTGGTATAGATACTTACCTAAACCCTCTCTAATTTCATTCTTAATACTATTATAATCTACATATGTACTAGTTATATTTCTCTCAATTACTTCTAAAGATATTCTCTTTATTTCATTTATCATCTCAGCTGAATCTTTTACATATATAAATCCTCTTGTAGTAACCTCTGGTCCAACTAGTAATACTTTTTCTTTCTTTGAAATAGTAGCACTTATTAATACTATTCCATTTTCTGATAGCATCTCTCTATCTTTTATTACTAATTCACCGACATCTTCACTACTATTACCATCTATCAAGATATCATTAACACCTATCTTTTCAAAATGATCTACCTGATACTTACCATCATCTATCTCTATTACTTCACCATTTTGTTTTAATATAATATTCTCACTAGGCATTTGTAGTTCTGAAGCAATATTAGCATTATTAACCATATATCTATATTCCCCTTTAACAGGTATATAATACTTAGGTTTTAATAAATCAATCATTATCATTAAATCTTCAGAAGAAGCATGATGCAATATATTCTTTTCCTTAGGAACATTAACTACAGCACACCCACTTCTAGCCAAATCATTTTCAATCTTAACAAAAGTCTTTTCATTACTATCATACTTTGGTTCCGCAAATACAATAGTATCAGTACTTCTTAGTTTAATAAACTTATCATAATTATTTATTATTTTACTTATCGAAGCATAAGGTGCTTCTTTATTATCCTGAATTAAAAGTATAGAATTTTTATCTTCTATATTGGATAAATCTCCTAATAGATTATCACTAAATTTTAAATATCCTTCTTTTTTAGCATAACCTATAATATTTTGTAAATTTTTGCCCATTACTACTACTTTTCTATGAGTATTCTCTACACTAGTAAATATTTCCTGAATTGTATAAATATGAGTAGGTAATATTGAAAATATCAATCTATCATCAGTATGTTTTACAACATCTTTAAAGAAATCTAATAATCTATGTGATGGTGAAGTATGTCCAATATGTTCAGAAAACACTGATTCACACATCATAGCTAATACTCCCTGTTTACCAACATAAGCTATCTTACCTAAATCCATAGAATAATTATCCATCATTTTAGGATCGATGATAAAATCTCCAGTATAAACTATTGCTCCATCATTAGTATTAATCACATACATAACTGAATCAGGAGTAGAATGACTAACATTAATTGGATATATAGAAACTTTCCCAAAATTCATCTTCTTAAACTTCTTAATTTCTATTATCTTATTAGTATCTATTCCATCGTTAGTTAATATAAATTTTGTAAATTTAGTCGCATAAACTTTAATATTAGGTATTACTAACATTAATTCTTTTATTGCTCCCATATTTTCATAATGACCATGAGTTAAAAATACACCTTTTATTCTATTTTGATTTTTAACTAAGAAATCAAAATCAGGTATTATATAATCAATACCATACAAATTCTCATTAGCATATTTTAATCCACAATCAAAAACAAACAAATCGTTATCTACATCAATTACATAACAATTCTTACCCATTTCATCTAGTCCACCCAGACTAAAAATTTTAATTTTACTCAAATAAATTCATCTCTTTTCTAATTATTATAAAGGCTCATGTCTAGCTAATTATAACAAAACCAAATAGAAATTACAACTTTTATCAAGAAAAAAGACATATGTAATATGTCCAAAATAACCATTCATAATATCACTATTCATTTCTATGTAATCATATCAACACAAACAATTAATTACCTAGCCATATCATCTATATAATCATTTAAAATACATCTTATTTCTTCCATCTTTATTCTTGATTGTTCATCTTTATATGAAAACCTATTAATAATATCATCTATATAATGATTCACTTTTATTATATAAAATGACTCCTTAAAATTTATATCAAAAGTAAAAGCCAACACACAAACCAAATAATCAAGAGGGTGAACTCTATCATGGATATCAACACACCTATGTTCTCTTACCGCCTCATATACCACATCTGATAAAGAAGAACGCTCAAACTCTTCTAAATCTTTTACTATACCAGGCAATCTTGATTCGATGGTATCATCTCTAAATACTCTATAATTATCTATTTTATCAGCGTCTCTAAGTAAACGAGCATGCAACAACGCTCTATCACTTAATCCTTCTCTTATAGCCATTCTACTATGGTTCCCAATTGCCTCTTTTATTACTTCATCATATTGTTTATCTTCAATAAAAGTTCTTATTAAACCATCTTCAAAAAGCAACTTCACTCCTAGAGAAGCATGATCAGAGCCAACACTATCAAACTTAGAGAGCTTTCTTAATTCTTCAAATCTACCTATATCATGTAAAATAGCAATTAATTTGGCTAAGTCACAGTCTTCTTTAGATAGCCCCATGTTTTTACTAATCTTAACAGCCATATTTATAACATGATTTGTATGTACAATCTTTAATATAAAACTAGGATTATCCTTTATATCAAACTGATCTATATACTTTTGAAACTCTTTCTCGGCTTTTAATATGTCAATCACTCTAAACACCTCTCTTTTATAATACTATTTCTGAATACTGTTTAGCAAGCATTTTAAAACCTTGCATTATACATGCAAGGCCTAATTAGTTTATAGGGGAGCAAACTAATTAACAATTGAACTAAGATAAGAATGTGTTATTTTACTAAAAGGGATTAAACAGATATATGGTTAGTGATAACACATTCAATTATTTTTTACTTTTTATTCCTCTTCTTCTTTCAGTTCACTGGCTTTACTAGTTAAAAATGTAACCTTTTCAGCAATAACATCTGTAGAATATTTAGTATTACCATCTTCATCATTATATGAACTAACTTGTAAACGTCCTTTAATTCCTACTATATCTCCCTTCTTACAATAATCAGAAGTATTAGCAGCTATCGCACTAAATAAAGTACAACGTATAAAATCAGTTTCATATACTCCATCAGAGTTTTTAAAACTTCTTGGAACCGCCAGTGTAATATGCGAAAACTTCTTACCATTTTCAGTTGTTTCTGCTTGTGGATCAGTAGTTAGTCTTCCTACTAATATCACTTGATTTAACATTCCATCCCTCCTTTCGCTTGTCATCTTAACAAAATATAAAAACTATTACAAACACGGAAAAAATAGAATTATTCATAATTATTCAATCAAAAAAGCAATATACACGATACCAACTTCTTTTTTAAACAATAAAAAAAGACCAAAAATCCATTTTGAATCCTTTTTAATACTTTTTAGCAAATTACTATTTTTTTGTGATTTTTATGGAAATATCCCCTTCAGTAGTTAAATTAACAATCATAAAACTATATTTTGGATTAGTATCCATTTTTGATGAATCAAAATCGTTTAACTCATATATTCCTTTATACTCTTTTCCATCAACAGTAATCGTATATGGAACAGCTATTGAAAAACTAATAGTTTTACCTTCTTCATGTTCCGGAACTTCCCATTTGACTTTTTTATCTATCCTTATTGTATCTTCCGTTCCATTAATTTTTATAGCTTTTAATTGTTCAATATATTGTTCCTTACCAAGTTCAATATTATTAACCGTTTGAATCTTTCTATCATTTCCATCTTTTTCTTCTTTTTTTTCACAACCAACTGTAAATACAAATAAACTAACAATTACTAATAATAACAATACTTTTTTCAAATTCATTCTCCTTATCTATTTATTCTTTTAACAATCTATTGAGTTCTACGGCATATTCCATAGGCAGTTCCTTCTTAAAGTCACTAATAAAACCCATTATTAATAATTCTTTAGCTGTACTCTCACTTAACCCCTTACTAGTTAAGTAAAACATCTTTTCTTGAGATACTTTTGATATCGTCGCTTCATGTTCTAATACTGAAGATGAATTGCCAACTATATTTTTAGGAAAAGTATCACTTTTACTAATACCATCCAATATTATTGTATCACACTTTATATTGGCCTTACAATTAAAAGCTTTTTTAGTTATTCTAGTAGTTCCTCGATAGTTACTAATTCCTCCGCCCTCAGCTATAGATTTACTAACAATATTACTCCTTGTATTTGGAGCTAGATGTATCATTTTAGCTCCAGCATCCAAATATTGGCCTTCTTTAGCATAAGCTATTGATATTGAATTACCTATTGCTCCTTCACCAGCTAATATACAAGATGGATATTTCATAGTAACTTTACTACCTATATTGCCATCTACCCATTCCATAACTCCATTATTATCAACTATAGCTCTCTTAGTAACTAAATTATATACATCTGTCGACCAATTTTGAATAGTAGAATAACGACAATGAGCTCCCTTTTTAATATATATTTCAACTACTCCCGCATGTAACGAAGCAGTACTATACTGCGTAGCTGTACATCCTTCTATATAAGATAAATCAGCACCTTCATCAACTATTATTATTGTTCTTTCAAACTGTCCTAAAGACTCCGTTTCAATTCTAAAATAGCTTTGTAAAGGCCTATCTACCTTTACTCCCTTAGGAACATATATAAAAGAGCCACCACTCCATACAGCCCCATTTAAAGCTGTATACTTATTCTCATCATATTTTACCAAATTATTAAAATATTCCCTAAATAAATCAGGATATAATCTTAAAGCTTCATCAGTAGAAGTGAATATTACATCTTCCCCTACCTTTTGTTTATGATATACTACCTCAGATTCAAACTGATTAGTAACACCACCTAAGTATTTTTCTTCTGCATCAATAACCCCTAACTTATCAAAACTATTCTTAATACTACAATCAACCTTATTCCAATCATTAGCTATTTCTTTTCTATTAGATTTATAATAATTAATTTTCGTAAAATCTATATCTATTTCAGGCCCAAAATCAGGATTATCCAATTCAAAAAACTTTTCTAGAGACTTTAACCTAAACGCTAGCATCCACTTAGGTTCATTCTTTTTTTTAGATAATTCCCGAACAAATTCTTCATTTAACTCTTTTTTCATAGCAATCACAAACGTATTATAGCACCTTATTTATTATTTTAAAACCGCTATTTTTATGCTATATTTTAATAAAGAAGGTAATACAAATGAACAAATTACAAGAAAACATTTACTATATTTCTCAATTAAAAATGCAAAATCCCGAAAGATTCCAAGGTTTTCAAATAGATGGGAAGAACTTATTTTATAATGGCCAGTTTTTTGACTTAACAAATGCAGATTTTAGTTCTATTCAAAATAGTCAACAACCTCCTAGCCCAGAACAAATAATATCAGCTTTAACAAGTTTCAATCAAAACTCAAACACACCTCAAGCAAACGAAAATATTAATGAGACTAAATTACAGTTAATGCGCGAAAGAAATCCTGAGATGAGCTGTATTACTATATTTTACAATTTGGACCCTAGTAAAGGATTCTTCGAACCAACAAAAGATGAATATTGGAATATTAGAACTCATGATGGCAAAAACCACCTGTTCAAAAACATTAATCACTTAGACATATTTAGTCTATATAAAGGAGTACAAGATGAAACAGGCAAGGATATTATAAGCGCTGAAGAATTTACGAGAGAAATTAACAAGTGGTTCTTTGGCGAAAAAAAACTAGAACCAGCAGAAGCAATTCTAACTAGACCTGATATCCCAGAAAACACTAAAGCCCAAATTCAAGAATATGTTAATATGTACAAAGATCAAAACTATATAAATGTTGAAACCTCTATTGAAGAAAATATAATATATATTAATAATCAAAGAAATCCCGAAGATAGTAAGATTATAACTTTTTCTAAGAATATAAATGGCAACTTAGAAGCGGAAGTCCATAAGAACAACGTTTCATCTGTAACAACGACTTCGCAAACAATTTCTAGCCAATCAACTGAACCCCAGCAACCAAACGTAGTATCAACTGACCAAAAAATAAACAATGAACAACAAACCCAAATTCTTCAATATAACAACCCTAATGCTATAATCGATGATAATACATTCTACCAAACGCTAATACATGGTAATTATACCGATACTATAGTACAACAAATAGGCAACTATTTAACAAATCTAAAAGAGACTCTACCTAGTTTAGATTCAAATACTAAAGAAGCAAAACTTAAAGCCGTAGAACAATGTTTTACAGACGCTATTCTCCTAGGAGGCTTATCTGAAAATGATCAAATATACTTTCAGAAGTGGCAAGATTTTTTCACCAAAACAACTGAATCATTCGGCGCTTCCAAAGGACAAACGAAAGTATTAATCCCTCCTGGAACTCCAATACATCATCAAAAAGAACCGGACCAATTAGAAAAAGCAGGTTTCTCAAACATTATTTCCATAATATTACTAACTACTTCCATTGTTTTAGGTTTAACTATTTTAGCTTTATATTTCTTACATCGTTAAAAAAAGGTATCACTTAGGTGGTACCTTATTTAATCCCAACATTTGAATATCTCTAATAACATATTTGACCGTTTCATCAATAAACTTAACTATATCATAAGTATCAAATAAGAAAGTTTTCTCTTCTTTACTATTACTTATTATGATACCCATCTTTTCTACTATTATAGGAAGTTTATCCATAGGTATTTCTGTTATCTTACTACTAGGATATTTAAACACTTCATAAAACAAATCCAATGCTAATCCATACTTATCTATTAAATCTATATTGATATTAGTATAATCATCATACATTAATTGTTTTAAAGCCGAATAAGTTAAATCTTTCTTATCATTTTCTATAGCATATCTTTTAATATACTCGTATATATAATCTCTAATCCAATATTTATCAGTTAATAAATGTATAAAATATCCCATCTCAAAAGGTTTATTTAATTCCGTCCTATACTTACTTAAAAATCTATCTATATTAGGAATATCATCCTCATGCGAATGATCTAAAAAATGACTTATTTCTTTACTTTGACCTATTTCCTTAGATATATCTGGTGCAATAGTCCCTAGAAATAATGTTTTTTCATCCATACCCAATATTTTATTTACTTCTTTAGCTATACATATATGTATAATTGCTGACGCCATATCACACTCACCCTACTATAAAATTATATCATTAGATTTCTTCATTTTAAACTTCTTTTTCTATTTTTTTTAATATCTTACTAAGTTCTCGAGCCGTAATCATTCTTCCCTCTATAGTATAATCATTATTAATTATTAGCCCTATTTTCTTTTTTATCTTATACTGATTAACCATTACCTCTTTATCATTAATAATCGTAATAGTCACATTACTATCAATACTTAATATAGCTTCTAATACTCTATTTCTTAATTCTCTTATCTCTTTATCATCTACACCCAATATTTTAATATCCATATTAACACCTCGCCATATACCTTATCAATTCATTATGAAATTCATATGAAATATGTATGAATATTACATAATATCTTCTTTAAATAAAGCTATATTACTATTAATGCTCTTATTATACCCTCTACATATATTTATAATATATCTTATACTCTTTCTTAATTCACCAACTAATTCCATCGCTTTATCAGATGATCCCATATAATAATCCAAAGAATCACTTACCTCTACAATATTCTTATTAACCATATCTTTTATTGTACTAAAACTATAACTATTATATGTTGCTTCTAATGGATTACTACCTACAACATTGTCTAGTTTAATAATACTATTTAATATATCAATACTATCCGCATCACTAACTTTATTAATCTCTAACTTAGCTAATAATCTATAATAAGCAACCTCTGCTACTTTATCTAAGAAATCATTATATTCAATACCATCTATTTTAAAAATAGATAATCCATAATACTTTTCCTTAAATAAAGCACTAGATACAATTGGTTTATCAAAATTACTAATTATTGTATTATCTTCTCTTTCTATTTCATCTAAAATAGATATCTTAATATATAAATCATCAGTATTAGCTAATAATATAGTCTTTTCTCTACTAATACTATTATCTAAATAGTTAATCATATTATAACTAATATTATTTTCAATACACTTTATTATGTATTTACTTAAGAAAGTAAATGTATTCTCATCATTATTAGTACCGATATATATAGCTATATTATCTTCTTTTTCACTAACAACAAACATATTCTTACTAGATGCCCCAACATAAGGGTTATATATATCAGTAATACTTACTAAAAACACTAAAAAATGATATAAAACATCACTTAATTCTAATTTTCTTAATACTATACCCTCTTCTATCTTTTTATTAATATATCCTATAAAAGATATTAAATCTTTTTCTTCAATATCATCTAATCTACTCATATCTTCTACACTTAGTATATTAATATATAATGGATTAATATCTTCTATCCCATAATTATTTATTTTATCTAAATATATTAGAATAATCCTTTTCATTAATCTAGCTTGATAATTAATATAATCATCATCTTTACTACTATTACTATTATAATAATTAGGTAAAGGTAATTCCCTTATATTAAAAATACAATTACTATACCTTTGATATAAATAAGACAACAAGAAAGAATCATTATCTAAAGGATTTAATAATTCTTTTATAATATTATCTTCCTTATTTAATTCTTTATATTTACTCTCTATTTCTTGTTTTATATCTATATCATATACTCTAGCTACCATAGCTAGATTTCTTAATATTTCACTTTTTTCTACTTTACTATACTTATTCTTATTACTTAAATACTTATCAATAGATTCATATATACTATCTTCATTAACAAAACTATAATTATATTTCTTACAAAACTTATTAATATTCTTAGCCATTTGACTAGCTTTTTCATCTACATCCATAAAATATATAGACTTACATTTAACTCTTATCTTTTCTAAATCTTCTACATCTTTATCTTCTAAGTAACACTTAAACAATTCTTTAAAAACATCTTCTGGTTTCATTAACTCTGTTACATAATCTTTTAATTCGTTTCTTAAATCTATTTTATATATCTTACAAAGACTATTTAAGATTTCTAAATATATTTTCTTATCGCTCTCATCCATATCATCTTTAATCTTAATATATTTATTAATCATCTCATATGCTTCTTTTTTATACCCTCTATAATTAAACTCCCTTAACTTTTTCTTTAATATATCAGTATACTTTTTAGCATCCTTATCTATCTTATCTACATCTACTTTATCCTGTTTGGCACTCTTAATAATCTTCTTATAATAGTTCTTATTAAAGCCGTTTAAATAATATATACATAATCTATTAAAATAATCTTTCATCGTGCCATCTCCTATTATAAGTATACCAAAAAAGATGACTTATTTTAAGCCATCTTTTATATATTTTTTTAATATTGTATCCCCCAAATAACATGATACTTAGCTTCTTTCCCACAGCATACACATTTATCATCTATTCTTTTCCCATCTTCAACAATGCATCTAGACTTACATCCTTTAATTTCTTTAATTTTATTTTCACAAGCTTCATCACCACACCACATACCATGAATAAAACCTGGTTGTGTATTTAAAATCTTTTCCATATCATCTAGATTATGTGCTTCAAAGGTCAATTTATTTCTTCTTTCAACTGCTCTTTCATACATATCTTTTTGAATTATCTCTAATAAACCTTTAGTATATAAAATTACATCTGTCGATAAATCTATAGTCATCTTTTCTCTAGTATCACGTCTAGCTATAGTAATGATATTCTTCTCTAAATCTCTTGCCCCTACTTCAATCCTTATAGGTATTCCATTTACCTCTGCTTCCGCAAACTTAAATCCTGGCGACTTATCCGAATTATCTATATAACAATCAACTCCATTTTGCGTTAATTCTTCTTTATATCTATTACATAATTCATTTACCCTCTCATCTTGCCCTATAGGTATAATAACAACCTGTTTAGGCGCTATTCTAGGTGGAAGAACCAAACCATAGTCATCAGCATGAACCATAATAATGGCAGCGATTGCTCTAGTTGTTTTACCCCATGTAGTATAGTATGCATATTCCTCTTTATTATCCTTATTAGTAAATTTAACATCATAGGCCTTACTAAACTTTTGTCCGAAGTAATGAGATGTCCCATCTTGCAAACAAACGCCATTATACATTAAATCCTCATTAGTAATTGTATATTCAGCGCCAGCAAATTTCTCTTTTTCTGTTTTCTTCCCTGTAATAGATGGAATAGCTAGTATTTCATGATTAAACCATCTATACACTTCCATCATTTGCTTAGTTTCTCTTTCAGCCTCTTCCGCAGTAGCATGTACAGTATGTCCTTCTTGCCATAAAAACTCTCTAGACCTTAAAAAAGGTCTAGTTTCTTTTTCATATCTAAACACATTACACCACTGATTATACAATTTAGGTAAATCTTTATATGATCTAATATGTTTTTTATAATAATCACAAAACAAAGTTTCAGATGTAGACCTAATTGCACATCTTTCTTCTAACTTTTTGCTCCCTGCTTCAGTAGCCCATAGTAATTCTGGCGCAAATCCTTCAATTAATTCTTTTTCTTGATTAAATAAACTTTCTGGTATTAAAAATGGCATTTGAACATTAACATGTCCTAATTCCTTAAACTTAGCGTCCATAATTGCTTGAATCTTTTCCCAAATAGCATATCCATTTGGTTCAATAGCTATACATCCTTTAACAGATGTATAATCTGCTAATTTAGCTGCTCTAACTACATCAGTATACCATTTGGCAAAATCTACATCTCTTGATGTAATTGCTTCATTTTTCATAAACATCCTCCTAAATAAAAAAGATGATACCCAAGGAGTGCATATGCACGGTACCATCCTAATATACTCTTTACTTTAACGGGTTTAACCGAAGATATTTTAATATCTTACTCCAGGGTAGGAATAATAATATATTACTTCTTAGTTTCCACCAACCACTAAATCTCTATTAGTAAGTGACATTATTACGTTTGTCCCCTTCAACATTGCTCATACTATAGCACATATTAAGACCTAAGTCAATTAAGCTAAAATAAGTATAGCCATTATTATAATTACAGCTAATATACTAACCAGTCTATTTAGAAAAAAGTTCTTTCCCATATATACTTTTCCTACAGCAAAATAGTGACTAATAATACCTGTTGAACTAGTAACAGCTAAAATATCATCCGCTTTACCAGGGGTTGCTAGGGCAACCTGATTCATAAAGCTCTCACCTCTTGAAGAAAATCCCTCTATTCCAAGCATTTCTTGTACAAACCATTCTTCCTCTTCGGTTCGAGGTCTATCAGATAAAAAGTTAAGTTCCCTTGATTGTAAACCAACGATAGTTCTTCCTACCGCAAAAAAAATCATTCCTAAAATTGCACACGCCATAGCCGTTATTCCCAAAAAATCTATATTGCCATCTATATGAATAATTGCCGTTATTACCCAACAAATTACAAATAATAAGGCTGACCAAAGAAAATCAACACCCCATCGTGAAATCATAAATCCTATTTTTAATTTATTTCTCATTTTTTCTTCCATAATAATTACCTCAATTATTATATCATCAATCAATAAGCATACAACTACTGATTTCTTAAAGCTTCGACTATTTGTATTTTAGCTGCCTTTTTAGCCGGTCTAAGACCAGATACTATAGTTATAACAATACTAATTATTAATAAATAAAAAGTACTTTTATAATTCATATAAGCTAAATTATTAATCTTAGTTATTCTTTCTATAACTATATTAGTAGGTATAATTAACAATCTTGCTATACAAATACCTATTATACTAGCTAATATACCGTCTATAAGTTTTTCGGATAAAAATATTCTGGTAATATCTTTTTTAGATGCCCCCATACTTCTTAATATACCTATTTCTTTAGTTCGTTCTAAAACACTTATATGCGTAATTATCGCTATCATTATACTAGATACTATTAAACTAATAGCTACTAAAGCAATCAATATATAAGATATTATACTTACAATAGATGTAATAGTTTCTAATAATATTCCTAGTAAATCGGTATAACTGATTTTATCTTTATCCTTTTGTTTACTATTATACTTATCTATCACTTTTTCTATCTTATCTTTAGATTCAAAACTCTTCGGATATATTTCAATAGCTATTGGCTTATCATAACCTATTACTCCTAAACTATTAATTCTCTCTTCATATGTAATATCAACAAACTCTTTATTAGTTAATACATCTATATTCTTATTATTTATTTGTTCTTTATATATATCACTATCTACATTCTTTTCTACTACATAATTAGTTAAATTCCTAGTATATCCTACATATGATTTATTACTATTATCCTTAATTATTCCTACTATTTTTAAAGTAAGGGAGTTATCTATTACTTCGTTCATATTTGTTATTTTTGCCCAAACATTATTCTTCTTCTCATAATAAGAAGTATTTAATACCAATTTATATTCTCTATTAATCAAATCTCCATATGAATAACTCTTATTATCTATGGATATCTCTTTTTTACTAGATTTGATCTTATTATTCAATTCATTTATATCTTCTATATTTAAATTATATAATAAAGACATATTAATCTTATTATCTTTATCTACCACTAATACTATTTCATTATACTTATCAGGATACTTTCCTGTTATTAATTCATACTTATTAGATATATCTATCTCTTTAAAGATATTATTATCACCATTATCTATAATACCCGAAGTAAATGTATTATTAACCGGATTAACTTTATTATGATTTGTACTATATATATTTAATACTAAATTATACTTATAATTAATGGAATATACATACTTCTTTATCTCATTACTATTATCTAAGTATTGTTTAAATTTTACTAAATTATTCTTTTTCAAAGCTAAAGTATCTATTATCTCATTACTATTACTAATGTCATCTTTACTACATATAGTTTCCTTTTTACATGGTATATCACTAGTATTAGAAACTTCTATATTATTATAATTAATCTCTTCTTTACTTATCTCTATTGGATAATAAGAAAAAGTATTCTTTTCTTCTTTACTAATATATTCCTTAACTCCATTAGATAATCCTAATATTAAAGATATTCCTATTATTCCTATACTAGCCGCAATAGAAGTAAGTAAAGTTCTTTTCTTTTTTGATAATAGATTATGTAATGATAAAGATAAACAGGTCTTATAAGGCATCCTTTTACCTTCTATTTTTTTGCTCTTCTTTACTTCTCTATTATAACTATATGGTCTTGTATCTTTTTCTATCTTCCCATCTTTAATTCTAATAATTCGACTACTATATTTACTAGCTAACTCCTCATTATGAGTAACTATTATTACTAACCTAGTTTTAGATATATCTTTTAGAATATCCATTACTTCTATACTTGTTTTCGAATCTAACGCCCCGGTTGGTTCATCACATAAAACAACACTTGGCTCAGACACTAAAGCTCTAGCCATAGCTACTCTTTGTTTTTCTCCGCCAGATAAAGTTCTTACATCTGAATAAATATGACTTTCTAAACCAACTTCAACTAATGCTCTTTTAGCTAATTGTTTTTTTATTCTTTTCGAATACCCTCTTATAGCTAAAGCTATCATGACATTATCTATCACATTCAAATGCTCTATCAAATTATAATTTTGAAAAATAAAACCAACTTTCTCATTCCTATAATTATCCCAATCTTTTTCATTATACTTAGATGTATCTACTCCGTCTATATATAGAAAACCTGTATTATATCTATCTATACCGCCAATTATATTTAATAGAGTAGTTTTCCCACTACCAGAAGGGCCTAATATACATACTAATTCTTCTTTTCTAAAGCTTATATTAATATCTTTTAATATCTTTTCATTATTATATTCCTTACATATGTGTTTTAATTCTATAATTTTAACTCCTTACTAAAACACATTCTCTATCACTAACATTATCCCTCTATAATATATATTAGCACTCTACCCTTTATTTCCTTTAAAAAAAGAGAATAAACTATTGTTCATTCTCCCATCTTGCATATATTCCACAAGGTAATACTAATTCACTATTATCACAGGCTATACCCAATTCATCACTTGATATTATTCCTTTATACTTACTATTAATTGTTAAATATAAAACATCTTCTAATACAGTCTTTGAAATACCCGTTGTATAAGAATTAATTAGAAACATAATTGGTTCATCAGATAATATTTGACTACATAACTCAACTAATTCGTATAGATTATTTTCTAAAGACCATACCTCACCATTAGAACCTCTTCCAAAAGAAGGGGGATCCATTATTATAATATCGTATTTATTACCTCTTCTTATTTCCCTTTTAACAAACTTAATCACATCATCAACAAGGAATCGAATAGGTCTATCATTTAACCCAGAACATTCCACATTTTCTTTTGCCCAATCTACCATTCCTCTAGAAGAATCTACATGTACTACTTCAGCCCCTGCAGCTAAAGCTGCTACTGAAGCAGCACCCGTATAAGCAAATAGATTTAATACTTTTACTTTTCTATTAGCATTCTTTATTTTATCTTGAATAATATTCCAATTATAAGCCTGTTCTGGAAACAATCCTGTATGTTTAAATCCCATTAACTTAATATTAAATACTAAATCATGATATTTAACTTGCCATCTATCAGGTATCTTTTTATTAATTATTTCCCAATTACCTCCACCTTTATTACTTCTATGATATATAGCATCTACTTTACTTAAATCAACATCTTTTTTCCATATTACCTGAGGATCTGGTCTATATAAAGTTACCTTATTCCATTTTTCCAACTTCATTCCATTTCCTAAATCAAGTATTCTATAATCATCAAAATCATTTACTATCTTCATCTAATCACTACCTATGCATGCTGAGTTAGAGTTTTAACAATCGGATCAATAAACTCTAATATACCATTAATAAATAAAGTAAAACCAATCACTATTATTTTAACATCAGCACTATAATTTAAATTAATACTAGCTAATATACCACTTACAATAAATATAATTAACAAAACTATATTTATCTTCCACATTCTATCTCTTCTATCGTTATAATAATCACATTTCTTAAACTTAACAAAAGCTTCTAAAGTAACCCAAGTTAATAAACATAAACTAAAATTACGCACTATCTTAATATTAATAAATATCATAAGTAAAATAAAGCCAACATTTACTAAGCAATTAAATAAACCTGTATAATCTTTAGTATTTTTATTAATAATAAACTGTATTAAAGATATTATAGACATAATACTAAACATAACTATATTTACGATTTTTATATCATTTATATGATATAAGGGAAATAATAGATACAACACTCCCACAAGCAAATAAGCTAAACCTACTACGCAATCCACTTTTTGTTTCTTTTTCATTCCCATCACCTACCATAATTTTAACATATTAAAAAAAAATTAACTACCAAGAGTTAATTTTCTTTTAATAACAATTCTTCTAACTTTTTAGCCGCACCATCTTCTTTTACATCTAATGCTACATAAGTAGCAATTTCCTTTAAGGTATCATTAGCATTACCTACTGCTATTGAAGTCCCAACCACATCAAACATACATACATCATCATAACCATTACCAACAGCAATAGCGTCTTTACTTTTTATCTTTAAATAATCTAGTAGCTCTACTATACCAGTACTCTTAGCCGTACTTTCCACCACTAAGTCATGATAATACTCTTTACCAACTTGTCTTCTTTCTTCAACAATAGCTACCGAAGAATGAACTACTTTTAGATTTGAAAACTTTTCCTTAAACATATTAGGTATTACTAACATCCTATCGTAATTCTTAGATAGTATAACTAATTGACTAATCTTATTATTACTAATAATCTCATCTAAGTCCTCAACATAAATAACTGGTTCATTATTATAATTATAATCTTTATTATTAGTATATCTCTTTAACATAGTATTTAGTATTAGCGTTAACTCTGTTTGTTTACAGTATTCATATACCTCCCTAATGGTATCAGCAGGTATCACTTGTTGAAATAATACTATATCGTTTTCATAATCGTATACTTCTGCTCCATTAGAACTAATTACATAATTAGATAAATTAGCTTCCTTGGCCTTCTCCACCGCATACTTAGCACTTCTACCAGTATTAGCAACTACTATAATACCTTTATCTTTTAACCTTGTCATTACATCCCTAGTATATTCACTTACACTACCATTAGATACATTTAAAGTATCATCTATATCAATAAATACACACTTAGCTTGCATAATATCACATTCTTTACTTAACAACATTATTACACATTATACACTTATAAACACCCTTTTATTCCTTATATTTACGTAAATCTTCTTTTCTTTTCTACATAATTAATAATTACCATGAAGAATAAGCCCAAATATGAAAACAAACCATTAATAAAAATATCTTTTATATTATTAGTAATCTTTATATTATGATTTCCCTTACTAATAGGAAAACCTATATACTTATTATCTACCATTTCATATTTTATACTCTTACCATCCATTAAGATATTATATCCCTTATCATATAATACTTTAATAATAAAATATCCATCTCCAGAAACCAGTAGACTTCCTTCTATATAATCTCTACTATTATTAGTTACTAAACTATCTATATCTAATAAACTATTCTCTATTCTAGCATAATCTAATACGTATACTTTTATATCTTTAATACTATATTTTCCTTTATTAAGAATTACTTCTATATGATCTATATCTTTATCACTAATTGTATAACCATATTTCTCTTGTTTACAACTAATAAACTTATCCACATGATTAATCTTAATTCTACTAGAACAATTATTACTCTTAGCTACAAACTCTATATATATTATCTTATTAATAAACTTTTCATCCAATTCATACTTAATACTCTTTATATCCTTAACATTAATAATATAATTATCCCTATCTAAAACTATCTCTTCAACATATGATACATACTCATTCCTACTATTACTATCCACAACTATATTACTAAGTAATACTTCTTGTTTAGCTAAAGCATTTAACTTACTATAATCTTCATAACTGATGATATTATTAGTCGCATAACCTAAAGGTAATACATTATCATTTCTATAATAGACATTTCCTTTATCATCCATTAATTTACTATATCCAATTAAACTACTATCTATCTTTTTATTCCCTATAAACATATTATCTAAAGTACTATAATATGTTTACTATCATATACTAAGTCTTTATTATAATACTTAATATTAGTACATCCATATATACAATTACCAATTATATAAAACATAACCAATATCATATACCATATTTTCTTATTACTATCTCTATATAAGAATAAGCCTAACAATAAAACTAGCATTCCTATTATATTAGTTATATCCCCTTTTATTAAATATAATATACTAACTATTAAACCTAGAATATATATTTTACTATAATTCTTCTTATCTAATACATTATCTATATAATTATTAACTACTAAACTAAGTAAGACAACATAACAAACATAATACTTACTAAATAATATTATTAATATAGTACTCAATATACTAAGATATCTATTCTTCTTATTACTAAATAATCCATATAGAATACCTAATGTCATAATAATATTAATATTATAATTAATACTAATAATATCTTTTACACCACCCATATTAATATTAAGAACCGGTATTAAGACAAAACTAGCTAATAAAACTCCCGATAATATAGGTATCATAAAAGATATTAAATACCATACTATCTTCTTCGTTAAAGCTATCTTATTATTAAAATAGTATAAATAAATAGCATATCCAATTAAACATATAATAACCGGTATTAAAAAAGTATAATTAACTATGCCTATCAAAAATACACTAATACCTAACTTAAATATATTACCTGTTTCTAATCTTTCCTTAGAAGCTATAAAAGCATATATTATATAAGGTAATATAAGCATATCTAAAATACTATTACATAATATACTTATCATAGCTACACTAATTATTATAAACATAGTACTTAAAAAGATACTCTCATTACTATATTTACTACTATATAAAAACTTATATAATAAAATACTACTAATTCCTAAGCTAATTAAACTAACTACACTATAATACGTTCTAAGATTTATATTAATAAAATAAGATAATATTACTACCGGATTAACTATTCCATACTTAGCCAGATGAAATATACTCATGTATTCCCCGTTTATATTAATAAACGTTGGCAATATCTTCTTAGTATCTAAAAAACTATCTTTTAATAATCTTAATATATCTAACTCTTTATTATAATTAACACTATTACCTAAGACATACTTATTATTAATACATATAAATACTATAATAAGAAGAAATAATATATTTAAAACTAAATACTTAAAATCTTTACTCTTCATTATTATCCCCCCACTTGACAAACTCTTCAAAAGGAATAATATGTTTGAACTCTAATACATATTCCAAATCATCTAAATAACCCAGATATTTATATTTATTATCTACTTCTTCATCACTTAATTTATAATAATCTATACTATTATCATAAAACTCTTCTTCTATATAATACCTATTAAAATAATATAAACTATTCTTATCACTAACGATATTAGTCACATAATTATTAATAATAATATGCTCATCACTACCATATTCCCCTTCATTATTATGAGTAATTATTTTATCCCAGTCTTTAATATTAATAATTCTTTCTAAATCTCTCTTTAAAATATATTTCTCTTCTCTAAAATCAGTCTCTTCCCCATAATCTAACAACATATACTTATTATGCATCTTCTTCATAATCTTAATAAAATCTTTATCACCATCATTACAAGTAACACAAACTACCAAATAATTACCCTTAGATAATTCATTACCACCCCAAATAAGTCCATCTTCTTTATGAACTACAATCATTAAATTATCCATATCTTTTATAGTAACATTTTTATGACTACAATTAATATATATTAAAAGAATAATAACCAAACCAAGTAATAAAATATACTTTATATATTTAAAATACTTTATCATAACCAATACTCCCTTATACTACCTACATTCAGTTTACTATTGGTTTTTAAAAAAATCAAACAAAAAAACTCATACAAGTACCTTATTCATCTTTTTAAGTTACTAGCATTATAACGAGCAAAACTACAATCATCATAAATATTTCCACATTTAATATTAAAAATAGTTTCTTTTAATCCCATCAACATATTCTCAGGCAATTCATCTACAGAAAACCATTTTAATTCACAGCACTTCTCTTCTTCTTTAATTTCCGGAATCCCTTCATATTTACTAGGCATAAAGAAAAAACGGATGTATCCCTCTTCATACGAATGAAAGACATTCAACAATTCTAAATCGACCTCTTTTATAACTATCCCTAATTCTTCAAATGCTTCTCTTACCACAGCTTGCGTCAACGATTCTCCTTCTTCTAAATGTCCACTACAAGCCATCTCATACATATTATCCATATAACCAGTATTAACTCTTTTTTGAAGTAAGACTTCCTCTTTTCCTCTTACTATCCTTTTTAAAATCAAAAAAACACCGATTTTACTAGAATAATTATGTCCCATATTTAATTCCTTCTTTCAATTATTATTGTAACACAACTGTTAGACAGCATTCAAAAAGAAGACCCATTTTAAATATTATCGTACATATTGTCTAAAAAAGTTAATATTAATATCCAACAATACATAAAAAATTATGTATTTAATGATATAATTGAAAATGGATGTGAAGAGATGAAAAAAAAAATAATTTTCGCAATAATATTTAAAAAGCCCGGATATATATGAAAGAATGCAAAAAATATTTAATTGGCTACGCAATTGTTACATTAATAGAAGGAATAATTGGTATTATACTACTATGAAAGAAATTAGAGATGCTTGTAAAACAGCTTGTCTAGATGATTTTATAATGTCACTACCGGATAAATATGACTCAATAGTCGGCGAAAATGGTATTATATTATCAGGCGGACAAAAACAAAGATTAGCTATTGCTAGAGCTTTACTTATGAAAACAGAAATAATTCTCTTCGATGAAGCCACTAGTGCTTTAGATAACGAAACACAAAGTGAAATTCAAAAAGCTATAGAAAATTTAAGAAGCGAATACACTATTCTAATAGTTGCTCACTGCTTATCTACCATAATTGATTGCGACAATATATTTGTAGTAGATAAAGGAAAAATAGTAGCAAGTGGTACACACAAAGAACTATTAAACAAAATAATATATATATTACATCTCGACAAACCGAGTTCAATATAAATTTGGTGTCTAAGAAGGGAATCGAACCCTTATCATTTCCGTCGGAGGGAAATAGTCTATCCTTTGAAATACTTAGACCAAGATATTTATAATATAATAAAAATTCAATTATTTTTCAATTGAATTTTTATTTTTTTCTTCTTTAATTAGTTCATTAAAATCCACTTTACCAACTAAAGTCTTAGGAAATTCATCTCTAAATTCATATTCATACGGCCATGAATACTTAGCTACCTTTTCTTCCACTAGGCTTCTAATAGACTGTAATACTTCATCATTCTTATCAACACCAGGTTTTAAAAGAATAAAAGCTTTGGCAACCTCCTGTTTATAAGGATGAGGTATACCTATTACACAACTCATCAAAACATCAGGATGGGAATCTATAGTGTTCTCTATATACTGGGGATATATACAATATCCAGAACTAACAATTAATCTTTTTAATCTTTGTTTAAAATATACAAAACCATCCTTATCCATATATCCCAAATCCCCAGTATGAAGCCATGTCATCCCGTCATAATGTTTTCTCAAAGTCAACTTAGTATCCACCGGATCATTTAAATACCCTTTCATTACTGATGGACCAGCTACACATATTTCCCCTTCTACACCGTAAGGTACTTCTTTAATAGTATCCCTTTCTACTATTTTATAATAAGTATCTGGATAAGGAATTCCTATACTACCCTCTCTATAATAGTTACGCGGAGTTAAACAACTACCAGTAACACATTCTGTTAAACCATAGCCCTCTCTTACTTGCGTATTCACATTGTGTTCTTTTAAGAACTTATCAACCTTTTTCTTAAGTTCAATAGATAAAGAATCTCCACCAGAAATAACCAACTTCAAGAAAGACATATCAAAGTTATTAAATCCTTCACTTTTAAGTAAAGCTTCATATAAAGTAGGAACCCCCGCAATTATATTAGGTTCATATTTTTTAATTAATTTAACAAAAGTTTTAAGATCAAACTGTGGTAATAAGATACTACAACCACCAAAACATTGAACAGTATGTATACATATACCCAATCCAAAACCATGGAATACAGGCATTACAGCAAGTACTGTATCTCCTGCTTTTATATTCCCTACCATTTCAAAACTTTGCATAGCTAAAGCATTAAAATTAAGATTAGTTAACTCTATACCCTTTGGATACCCTGTTGTTCCACCACTGTATAATATGGCCGCAACATCGCTACCAGTATATCCATTACCAGTTACTCTCCTAGTATAAGATTTACCCTTTTTAAGAAAGTCTTTCCATTTTATTACCAAATCATTCTTTTCTAATTTTAAATTTCTTCCTACAGTTAAACTATATCCCAACTTCATACCAATAGGCATCGAATCACTAGGACTAACCAAAATAATATTCTTTATCTTAGTCTCATCTACTATATGAATAATCCTATTTAAAGATATATTTATAGCTACTATATACACACTTTTAGAATTATTAATAAAATATTTTATCTCATTTTCAGAAGATAAAGGGTGAATCATATTAGCTATAGCGCCTATCTTATTAAGGGCATAAAAAGTAATTATTGCCTCCGGGGTATTAGGCATACAAATACTAACCCTTTCTCCCTTTTTAACACCCAATGCCTTGAAAGATCTAGCGCATACATCTATTTGTTCTAAAAACTGATCATAAGTCTTCATATTTCCATAATAATTATAACTAATAAAATCCCTATGTTTCCTAGACATATTCTCTAAAAACTTATATAAAGATATATTAGGATAATTTAAATGTTCTCTAACTCCGTCATAGTATTTATACCAAGGTGTTTTAACCCTCTTAGCCATATTAACACTCCCTACTTATTATTATACTAAAGTACAATTATTAAACACAAGTAAAAGAAAAAGCCTCAATGGCTTTTTAATCAATATCAATCACATCTATCGAGATCATTCCTTCATCATCTCTCATTTTAATAATATCTTCTATAATATTTCTTCCTTTAATCTCATAAGTTAACTCTGCTCTATTATTCTTATACGACTCAGTTTTAAGTAAGCAGTGTTTTCTATTTCTTAATAATTCATTAATACTATCTACTTTAAAAGAATTAGATTGAATTATTAACAGTACTTTCTTATTTTTCCTTACTTGACAAGTATAAGCCAAAAAATAGAATAAACCAATAAACAAAGATGCTAAAATAGTTGCTATATACAATCCTGCTCCCGACATAATACCGGCAGTTATAGCCCAAAACATAAATATCGTATCTACCGGATCTTTTACAGCTGTTCTAAATCTAACTATAGATAGCGCACCAACCATACCTAGAGATAAAGCCAAGTTAGAATTAATAGTTCTAATAACTATCGAAGTAACTAAAGTTAGTAACACTATGGATAAAGAGAATGATTTAGTATAGCTTACACCAACATAAGTTTTCTTATATACAAGATTAATTATAATTGCCGCAATCATTGCCACCACTAATGATAATACTATATTTATCGTTGGAATAGTCTCCGTCATTTCCTTAAATACACTTTCTCTTATTTTATCTATAACACTTAATGTCATATTACACCTCTTTCAATTCCCTACATAAAGCAAACTTAGACATAGCTATTCTTGTCATTGGAACAGTTTTTAAAATATTATCTAAAATACTAGGCAACTTATTATTAAACTTTACTTCCAGTATTATTTCATCATCACCAATTACTTGGTAGAGTTTTAAATCTCTTGCAAATATATCATAATTATACCTTCCAGAAGATATATTACTATCAAAAGTAATTCTTACATCTTCATAATCATATGTTAAGGCATCTCTTTCATAATCTACAATAACAGAAGGTACTAAATTATTCTTCTTAGCCTTATTAATAAACTCTTCTAATATATGTCTATTATCTATTTTTATTTTATCATATTCCCTATTAATTATATAATCATATTCTTTAGTAGTTATTAAATCTTGTTTTTTATATGATAGATTATCCATCTTACCCTTAAGTTCTAGTATAATATGAGAATAATCAAAATTATAATATCTAAAACGATACTTCTCTCTATAAGCTAAGCCATCTATCTTTTCATAATAAGCAGTATCATATATATCATCAAAATATAAACTCCTTATATAATAATGACCATCTATTGAATGACTATCAGTCTTCATTAATAATAATAGTTTTTTCTTCAATATCTGAGCCATATTCTTCTTTACTAAAAACTTAAGTTCATACCTATAATTGCTCTCACCCAAAATATCCATTATATACCTCCTCAGAAAGACTAAAATATGCTTTAGCATATTTAGGAACATTTTTAATTCTAAGTAAAGCATTGTTCTTTAGTTTTTCCACAGATCTTTCCCAGTTATTATAATCTTGGCCCCATCTATGAGCATTTCTATTCATCTCAGGTTTAATACTATTATAAAAATAATTATAAGTATTTACTATATGCTCTTCAGTCCATACATTCCTTATATAATAAGATATTCTTTCTATAAACCTATTTCTAAACTCTCCATTATTCATTAACCCTCTTATAACAGAGGTATCGGGTTGTAATTGTAATGTATATGGATTTTGTAAATATGTTAAATAATAAACATAATAATCCCACGTCAATCCATAATCCGTATCATAAAGAATTGCCTTTATTCTTCCATTATCTAAAAGATTATTATTATAAAATCTTACATTATGTAAATCAGTATTATTTATAATAAACTGACATACGTGATAATCAATAAAACTATCTACATCTAAAATAGTTTTTATATATTCATAATTATTACTATCTCTCATATCATTATTTACTACAAAAGACTTTAACTTTAAAAAGTCACTATTACTTCCTTCTTCAGCAGTATAATTATAATTAACTATATTAGTAGTACCTTTAATATTATTATTATTTTCTATAAAATCATCATCTATTTTTTCTCTAATAAAATATATTCCCCAATAATTACCATCTATATATAAAACAATAGGTTTAGCTGCTTGAGCAAGCAATGTTCCATAATTAACTAACATTGTAGATATAAACTCATCTCTTATCATAGACGATATTTGATCTTGAGATCCACTTCTTAAAACCAAAGTATTAAATTTTCTTATATCTTTATTATCAAAGACCTTATAATGTAATGCCCCACCATAATTATCATTAAACTTTAAAGCAAAACTCTTTTTACTAAGTGTTCTACTCTCTCCACCAAACAATTTAAAACCACAATCCATAGAAAAAGAAGAATCTTTTTCATAAAATTCAACATGAGCATTTACTATATTCTTACCATAAGTATTAGCTTGAATATTATTAAAGTCATTAATAGGTAAACTAATAGACATTATAGGTAAACTATGATTCTCATTAATAAAATAAGTATTAGAAACAATATTACTAGTTACTTTATTATTTTCATAAGCAACGGCTTTAACAATCGTTGTCTTATCAATTACTATAGGTTTATCATACTTTAATGAATTGTTATTGGGATTAGTCCCATCCAAAGTATAATAAATATCCCCACTACTATTTATATTTATCTCTAAAGAAGAAACATTATTATAAGAGCCCGCCTTCTTATCAAATACCGGTTCATAAGATAAATCACTTAAACCATTATTATCATTCATATAACCTGGTGTAACTTGAGTATAATAATAATGACCAAATATATTACCTCTTCCATAACTATTATTTCTAGGAATACTAGGAATAAACAAACTATCTACTAAATAATCCCCATTATATAACAATAAACCTTTAGAAGCAGATAATTTAAAATTAGTATGTATATAACTATTACTTAAAGAAGTATCTCCTGATGCCATTAATATATAATACTGTCTAGGATGCACCACCACTTGAGGCAAATTAAACATCGCTTTATCATCTTTATCTGTAGTTAAATAATAATCACTTAATAAAATATCTTTATCAGAATTATTATATAATTCTATCCAATCATAAAACTGATTACCATTTTGAGCTAAATACCTACCATTAGAACTCATTATTTCATTTATTACTAAATCTTTTTTAGGAATATCTAAACTTTTTTGATACTCTATTTTACCTCCTGTATCATTCCTATATCCCGGAGATATATTAGTACTAATAAGCCATTTATTATCTTCTCTAATATAAGCCATTCCATTAGTTAAATCTTCATATTGTACCTGATCTATTATTCCATATTTACTAGTTAATAATACTTTACCATTCTTGTTTTTTAACCCAAAAGAAGCATTATTATCCTTATCTAACTTATTAGTAAATATCAAATAAGACGTATTTGGTCCTAATTCTATTTCAGGTAATCTCCACTTATACAATGCTTTATCATCATTAGTTAGATAGTACTCATTTAAATTAATACATTCTTCTCCTATATTAGTTAATTCTATATATGAATACAACTTATCATCAAACATTACATTACCTTCATTAGAAGGTAATAACTCACTAATTATTAACGTTTCATTTCCTCTAATTTCTTTATAAGCATATAAATATGTATTTCTTCCTACTACATTATTCTCATATCCAGGAGTAATCTCTTCTGTTATTCCCCACTTACCATTAGAATCTCTATACATAGAATAATTACTACTTAATACAACCGTTTCTACAGTATCTATTACTTTACCACTTGAACTTTTAAAAGTAATTATCTCTTTTCCTTCTTGTTTTAACAAAAAATTAGCATATAATCCTTTTCTATTTTCTCCAACAAGATAGACTAATAAATAAGATTTTTTAGGTATAATAACCGAAGGAAATAACCATTTTATTTCTCCATTAGCATTATCACTTAATCCATAATTAGTTAAATCTATATCTTTATTTCCCCCATTATAGATTTCTATCCAATCATATGAATCACCATTATCATCTATTTGTACTCCTTTATTAGAAGTCATTATCTCGTTTATAACTAATTTACTAATATCTATTTCTTCATCTTCTAATGAGGTCTCTTCTTCCTTAACTCCATATACCATAGTATTTAACATTATTAATATAGCAATCAAAATAATTGTTAACAATAAAAACAATTTATTCTTCTTATAATACTCAATATTAAATACCATAATAAGCGCCTCCTAGTATAAATTATAAAATATATACTATAAAAAGAAAAGTAATTATATTATTATTATTTATAGGTGATCAATATGTTTAAATATACCCTAGATAATAAAAGATATCATACATTAAATTACTATTATAAGAATAAATACGGTAAAAAAGCTTTTAAAGTGTCTTTAAACGCTAATTTTTCATGTCCTCATAAAGATAAAACCGGTCGTGGTTGCATCTTTTGCTCTCCATTAGGAGCTGGCGAATTTGCCGGAGATAAACATAAAGATCTAATTACTCAATTTAACGAAGTAAAAGACATGATGGAAAGAAAATGGCCTAATAGTTACTACATAGGTTATTTCCAAGCTAATACTAACACTTATGCCCCAGTAAACGTTTTAAAAGAGAAATATGAAACCATTCTAAATCTACCTAATGTCATAGGTTTAAATATTGCTACGAGAAGTGATTGTATATCAAAAGAATGCTATGACTATTTAGAAGAACTAAATAAAAAGACCGATTTAATAATTGAACTCGGTCTTCAATCTATGCATGAAAAAACTGCTAAACTTATCAATAGATGTCATGACTTAAACAACTTTGAACAAGCCGTAAAAGAACTTCAAAAAAGAAATATTAAAGTAGTAGTTCACATTATTAATGGTCTACCATACGAAACAAAAGAAGATATGCTAGATACTGTTAAATATCTAAATAATCTTAATATAGACGGCATAAAAATCCATATGTTAAATATTGTTAAAAATACTGAATTAGCAATTTTATATAAAAACAATCCTTTTCATATACTTACTAAAGAAGAGTACATAGATATTGTAGTTACTCAGTTAGAATACTTAAATCCTAATATAGTAATTCATCGTTTAACAAGTGACCCTAAGAAAGAGGATTTAATTGCACCAGAATGGTTATTAAATAAAAGAACACTTATTAACGATATCGATAAAGAAATGGTTAAAAGAAATATCTATCAAGGAGATAAACTTTAACCCTTTTTTATACTTAATGTAAAAGGTACTATACCATTTACATCCCTATAATCGATAGGTGGAAGAAATGCTGTTTTATTACCATATTTATCAATAGCTTGCTTATTATACTTTTCTTCAGTATATATAGAAACCGATTTATCATCAGATAAACTCATTAAATACCTAATATCAGAATGCTCATCATAGTATTCTTTTTTCTTGAAATAAGCCAATATTTCCTTCTCGAAACATCTATCTTCATAAGCTTTATTTATTAAGAAAGACAATCTACCATTAGATAGAACAGCAACCTCTCCTATCTTCTCTCCACTACCCCTCAAAGAAACTGAATAAAGTACACCATACTCATCACTAGTTCCCTGTTTACATAAAATAAGATTACTAGTCTCAATAACACTTTCATACATTCCAATATTAAGATTATATAAAATACTTACAACTGGATTGTTAGTTTCGAAAGCTCCAGTTACCCCTTTATCAAGAATATCCTTGTATTTCTCAGAATCCCCAGCATTCTTTAATAACCCACATAAATAAAGCAAACGTTTTTGTTGTTTAACATCGTATCCAAATCGAGGCCCCATATTCGCATTAGCAAACGCTTCCAAATTTGTTCCATTTTGAATACTTCTCGCATTCCAATCACAAACAGTTTCCATTAATATAGTCGGCCTAGTTCCATTAACACCTTTCTTTGTTAAAGCCTGAGCCTCGGGATGGTGATCATTTACGAGATTCGTACTATGTACAAGAGGTATTTCCCTAATAAAATCTGGCAATGTATTTGTCACATTTTCCATACTTTTTTTATAAGGAATAATCGAAGATAAGGCTAAAAATTCATCTAAATTCCCCATTTTAGTCACATCGTGCCTTTGGGCTCTTTGTTTTAACTCCTCAGTAAATCCTTTAACACCTTTTCCTTCTAATTCCTCGCATAACATATCAATGCTTCTTACAACTAGCATTCTATGTAATACCGTCTCGTGTATAAATTCAGTCATGTATATTAAACCCATAATATCACCACTAGTACCGGTTATTTTATCACAAAAAAAAAGAAAGTACAAAAATCATTTTATACTATCTATATTAATTTTATACATTTTACTTATATTTTCTTTAGCTTTTTCTAATAGTTGTTTCTTTTCTTCCTTACTAAACACAAGCGCATCCTGTAAACTATTCAAAACTTTATCCTCATCAAAGTTGCTATTATTTACATAATTATAGTATAACAAATCAGTTAGTAATAATATTTGATGCTTTATTCTAATCTTCTTTTCTCCTTCTATAAACTCCTCTGTACTCATAACTATCACTTCTCTCATACAAGAATACCATAATTATTTATATTTTTCTATAAATATATATTGTACAAAAGTAAGACTTAATTAGTTATTTAAGTTTTTTTTCTTTTATAAACTTCTCCAATATTTAAACCACATTTGTCTTCATATGCCCTATCAAATCTTTCTCCCAAAGATTGATAATAATTTATATTATGTCTAAATTGCTCAGAATTTAATAACGAATAATAACAATCCCTATGTATCAAAGCAATCTTTTCTTTCTCACTCTCTCCCGGAATATCCCCAATAAAAATTGTATTCCTATATACATCAAGTAAACCCAACATAACAAAGGCACTATTTACCATCTCAACAAGTTTTTCTCTTCTCACTTGTGCTCTATTATTAATCTCATTCTCATCGTTAACCCTTACTTTACCATCCACTGAAAAAACATTTATGCTCCAAAATGGATTATACGTTAAAGGACTAAGAAGATTCAGATTTTCACTAACATCTATTTTTATAGCTCTCCGCGTCCTAATATAACTATGTTTTCTCATCAAAACATCAGAAACACGTTCAAAATCAAAAGTTGTAACGTTAACAATAGAAGGCACATTATCTCTTTCAATAGCTACAGCACTACCAGATTCCCGAATATAATCCACAAAATCATCTAATCCCATATTGCCCTTTCTTAGTTCTGAACTATAATAAATAGGTAAGTCAAAATAATCAAAAACTTTATCTACAGAATATTCCTTTGTTCCAACATCACAAATAATATGTTTAAGCTCAACCCCATCTTCATCATATTCTTGTAATGAATAGCATCTGTCTTTTATATATCGTGATTTAGAACCTGACTCAATTTTTTCGGGATCATAATAACCATTCATATCATAAGTAGTAGAAAAAGATTTAACTACAAAAAGATGCCTTTCTACCAACCAAAAAGCTATTACTATTCTCTCATAATGAGCAATACCGCCTCTTAACCTTCCCGAATCAAAAACCAAAACCGACCTACTAGTAGAACTATCACTAGGTATAGGTTTAATTGTAATCCTAGAATCACCATATTTTTTCCATAGTAAATAGAATTCTATCATAAAACCAGGATGCTTTGACTCTTCGGTAAATTCCTTTGCTAACGTCTTAAACATCGGCTTTTCTCGAATATTATTCTCCCAACATATTGACATCAAAACCACCTCTAAAATTACTATTATTATAGCTTAAATAATAATAAAAAAACAATAATTTCACTCAAAAAGAGTATTAACGTCACTTTAATACTCTTCCACCATTGTTTTTTTCTTTAGCTGCTTGAACACTCTTAGCAATTTTGTCTCTTCCTATGGCATCATTTATGAATAACTGCTTAAAAGGCTCTAAAGACTGCCTAACCCTTAACATACAATCTATTTGAGCCTCAATACTCATCTCATCACAAGGAATAACTATAGATAAAGGTCTTGAAAAATCTAAATTTGTTATATCTTGACCCTTGACAGCAAAACGAAAGCTCTGTATATAGTCTCTTAATATATCATTAATACATATTTGCCCTTCATCTTGCCCTTCATCTGATAACATCATATTATTTCTAGATCTATAATGAGAAGCACAAACAAGTTCTACATAGCATCCATCATAACCCGGACAATAAACTCGATAATTCAAATGCCAAGAAAAAGAACTAGAATCTTTTAATACCGGAACCCCAAAAACCCAGCAAATAGGTTTGTATAAAGATATAGAGCTTAACTTCCCCATTAAATCTAAGATAATCGCGGCGCTATCAACATGCCAATTACTCTTTTTGCTCCTACGTTTTTCCTTAACACTAATAGGTAGGCCTGCATCTTTTAACCACATAGATAATACAGATTCGCTAAGAAGATTCTCTCCCTCGCAAATAGAATAAGTATATTTAATAAACATTTCATATTTCATTTCTCCACCAGTAACAGGAAAAATAACATTTGTATCTGCTTTATTAGGTTCAGTTCCTCCACGTTCATCTAACATATTCCAAGTTCCTGGAGGAAAAAAAGATCCCTCCGAAACAATCATTTCTAATAATCCTCTATCTTCATGAGCAATGAACTCCTTAAAAATTATTCTTATACCATATTCTGCTTTTCTAACACACCTTATAGTAATCTTATTACTACCTTCTTGAGAATATTCATCACCATTTTGAAATTCTTCCGTTTCTTTATCAAAAAAGGGACTATTAATTATTAAATCAGATAAATTAGACATAAAAATAAGCCCCCTTTCACTAGGTGAGCTTATTATACTCGAGAGATAAACTATTATCAACACTAATTAATCTCAAATTGACTATTATATAGGTTTGCATAGAAGCCATTTTTCTTTTTCATTAACTCTTCATGAGTACCTTGTTCAACAATATTACCATTATTCATGACAAGTATTAAATCCGCGTTCTTTATCGTCGATAATCTATGAGCAATTATAAAAGAGGTTCTTCCTTCCATTAACTTATCCATTGCTTTTTGTACTAATTCCTCTGTTCTTGTATCTACATTACTAGTTGCTTCATCTAGTATTAAGAACGGCGCATCTTCTACCATACCTCTAGCAATAGTTATCAACTGTTTTTGCCCCTGACTAATAGAGTCATTATCACCAACATTTGAATCTAATCCTCCTGGTAATGTCTTTATAAAATGATCTATTCCAACTACTTTACATACTTGCCATATTTCTTCATCTGTAATATTCGCTTTATTAAACTTAATATTATCTCTTACTGTTCCATCAAATAACCAAGTATCTTGCAATACCATGATAAATAATTGATGAATATTTTCTCTGGTTAGATTACTAGTAGGTACTCCATCTATTAATATTTCCCCACTATTAATATCATAAAACTTCATAAGTAGATTAACCATTGTTGTTTTCCCTGCTCCCGTCGGACCAACAATTGCTATTTTTTGACCACTTTTAGCCTTAGCACTAAAATTATTAATTATTACTCGATCTTCATTATAACCAAAATGAACATTCTTAAACTCAATATTCCCATCTACAATATCTCCATCAACATAACCAGTAATATGACTTTGATCAGATAGCTCTTCCTCATCCATGAAATCAAATACTCTTTCAGCTGCCGCGGCCGTTGATTGAAGTCCCGTTAAAGATTGAGCTATTTGTGATAAAGGATTCGTAAATAATCTAACATAAATCATAAAGGCAACAATTGTTCCAAATGAAGTTTTATTCTTCATTACTAATATTGCTCCAACAACACATACCGCAACATAACCAAAGTTACCAACGAATCCCATTAATGGTTGCATAACTCCCGATATAAATTGGCTCTTCTTATTGCAGTTGTATAATTTTTCATTTATCCTATCAAATTCGGCTAGAGCCTCACTTTCCCCGTTGTATACTTTTACAACATTATGACCTGAGAAAGTCTCTTCAATATGACCGTTAATATTACCCAGTTCTTCTTGTCTCTGAGTAAAGTATTTTTGACTCTTTCCTAGTAATATAAACGAACCAATAAAACCAAAAAAACTCGCAGCAATAGCCGTTAGCGCCATTATATAGTTGGTAATAAACATCATCACAATTGAACCTAAGAATAATGTACTACTAGATACCAGTGTAGCTAAGCTTTGATTCATATTCATTGCAATCGAATCTACATCATTTGTTACTCTAGATAATATATCTCCAGTTTCATGATTGTCAAAATATCTTAATGGTAACCTATTAATCTTATTACTTATATCACTTCTAAGTTTCTTAGCATAATTATTAGATATTGTTGCCATTATATAAGCTTGAACATAGCCAAATAATGAACTGATTATATAAATAATTGCCAATACTAGAGCTCTTTGTTTTACTTTACTCATATTCATTTTGGGTTCTATTAGAGTTTTTATAGATTTAGGTAATTTATCTAATAAAACCAATAAATCATCTGTTACCATGGAATCATCCATAGAATTAACTATTCCTAAATATTTTATTTGATCTTTAACACTAATAGTAATCCCATCTATTTCAATATCTTTTAGTATCCTTGCTTTTTCATTATCAGATAACTTATTAAACTCTTTTATTAACTCACCAGTTTCACTATCTACTATAGCTTTATTTTTATCACTATTTATTATATTAAAATCATCTTCAACTGAAGTTATATAAGCCACATAATTTCTCATCGCATTACTATATATTTCTTTTGATATTTCTTGTATCTTCGATGCATTAGGTCTTATACCTTCTGATATAACATCTGTTAATTTAGATAATCTATTAGGCGCAATAGTAGAAAGTAAAGCACTAAATAAAGCTAATAACAGGGATACAACCACTAAACTTTTCCACTTATTTAAACTTCTAAAAAGTTTAATCATTGTCCCTTTAAAATCTTTAGATTTCTCTCCTACTTTCATAGGGCCACCAGGTCTAGGCATTAGATAGTTCCTCCTCACTAAGTTGTGATAAAGCTATTTCTTTATATACATCACATGATTTTAATAATTCCTTATGTGTTCCTATACCAACACATTCTCCTTTATCTAAAACTACTATTTTATCAGCATGCATTATAGTGCCAATTCTTTGCGCAACTATCATACTAGTCGCATCCTTAGTATATTTCTTCAACTCTTTCCTAAGTGTTAAATCCGTCTTATAATCTAACGCTGAAAACGAATCATCAAAAATATATATTTCCGGATCTCTTGCAATGGCTCTAGCTATAGATAGCCTTTGCTTTTGTCCACCAGATACATTAGTCCCCCCTCTAGCAATATGAGAAGCATACTTATTATCCATATCTTCTACAAACTCTTTAGCTTGAGCTACCTTGATAGCTTCCTTTACTTTTTCTTTAGATGGTTTACCTTTACCATTATCTCCGTAAGCCACATTATCATACACAGTTCCATTAAACATAACTGCCTTTTGGGAAATATAACCGATTTTATTATTCAAAGCTTTTATTTTATATTCTTTTACATTTACTCCATCTACTAAAACTTCACCCCTAGTCGCATCATACAATCTTGGTACCAAGTTAATTAAAGTTGATTTACCACTACCAGTACTACCTATAAAAGCAATTGTTTCCCCTTTATTTACTTTAAAAGAAATATTCTTAATAATATCTTCATCAGCATCAGGATATCTAAAAGATACATTTCTAAACTCAACTACCCCTTTTTCTTTAGTATCACCATCAAAAGTACCATCTTTAATACTTACATCTTCATCTAATACTTCATTAATACGCCTAGCCGATACTTGAGCTCTAGGTAGTATCATAAATATCATTGTTAACATCAAGAAAGATATAATAACTTGCATTCCGTAACTAGAAAAAACAACCATATTACTAAATAAATTAATTTTATCTACCATTCCCGCTTTCGTTATCAATATTGCGCCAATAAAGTAAATACCCAATTGTTGAAAATGCATAACAAAATTCATCATTGGTTGCATAACTGCAAAAGTTCTTTGATTAGCTAACTGGGTATTAGTTAAATCACTATTAACTTTTTCAAATCTATCAGTTTGAAACTCTTCAGCATTAAACGCTCTTATTACTCTAATACCTGTTAAATTTTCTCTAGTAACCCCATTAACCTGATCAGTTAATTTTTGCATCTTTTCAAATCGCGGTGTAACAGTTTTAATTATCAACAAGTTAGTAATCACTATAATTACAACTCCTGTTGCAGTTATCAAACTTAGTTCCCCACTTTTACCAACTATTTTTAAAAGAGCCCATACGGCCATTACTGGTGACTTAATTAACAGTTGTAATCCCATTGCCAATAACATTTCTATTTGGGTTATATCATTAGTAGTTCTTGTTATTAAACTACTAGTTTTAAACTTCTTAATTTCAGCTATTCCAAAGCTTTCTACTTTAGTAAAGACTTTTCGTCTAACATTCTTAGAAAAATTAGCCGCTAATAGCGATGAAAAATAACAAATAATTATTAATGTAGCCATAGATCCAACTGCACATAATAGCATATGGCCACCAGCCGACAAAATATCTTTCATTGTACTATCTTCAGTTTGTACTAATCTAGTTATTTTACTCATATATTCAGGCATTCTTAAATCTAAGAACACCGAAAAAACCACTAATAAAGCTATAATAACTATCATAAATCTATCTTTATTACTAAGATTTTTCAATAGTTTAAACATATTATCATCCTTTCTTGTGAACTATCTTATTATAATACGTATTCATTCTCTTCGCAATAAACTAATTTCCACAAAAAAGATAAGAATAAATTCTTACCTTAAGATATTAACCAAGGATCAGTAGTACTTCCTGTTCCCCCAGCAATTTCAACATCAGGAACTAAAGATATAACTGGTCTAATTTTAAAACCATAATGCAATAGCCCACTAATATTATAAGTACCACTTGTATTAATTGCAATTGCCGATTGATTTTCAATATAAAATGTAGATGGAGACATCGTAAAGAATGTAACTGACGATTGTAAATAAGAACCAGCTTGATTACCCTTATTAGCTAAGTAAGCTTCTGGTGCCGTTAACATACCTATCGGATATGTCAATGCCCCATTACCAATACTTGAACTAACCGTAAAACTATCTCTTGTATTTGGGCAAATCAAATTAGCCGGATTATTCCTATTATTAAATGTTGAATAATATATACCATAACTAGTATTACTATTATTAGGTGACCAGTTACCATAATTACTAACCGATCTATCATTACAATATACAGTATCTTCTATATAGTTTTCATATTCCGTATTTAGAATATTATTTGCATAGAAATTATCCACAAGGGTCTTAGCACCAGAATTATCAACATTAATATTATCATTAAATAACATCTCATCTAAAGCATCACTAATACTCTTGCCGTCCTTTAATTCTATATACAACGCATCATAATCTTCCTTACTATTAGAAGTAATAAAAATATAATACACCGTCGAACAAGTACCACTAGTATTAAAACACGTATAATGATGATTTCCTAAAGAATTATAATCAGTCTGCCAATTCCAAAAATGTTTAGTTGTAGTCAAAGTATAACTACCATTACTATAACTAAAACTATTGCCATACATATAGTCATTATTGGGGTTTACATATTTCAATTTATCTCTTGCTGTCTCAACTACATAATATTTTTCACTACAAGTGCTAGTATGAATATCTAAACAGGCATACTTTCCTACATAATCGGCATAATTAGTAAGCCATGTAGTTAAAGATACACTAGTTGGACTTACCAATCCCGAACTATTAACACTATTACTAAAATACATAGTTTTATTAACGTCCGCTAATAATTGACCATTTTCCATTTTCAATAAATATTGATTACTACCATTTGTACCAGACTCCCAAGGATCAATATCAGCTACATAATACATGGTAGAACATGTATCAGAACCATTTCTACATACATATTTCCCTTTTGTATTATTATATACATTTTGCCACCGACCATTAAACACATCGCCTGATAATTGATAACTTGTTCCATTATAAGATATAGAATTACCATAATAATAGTCAGCAGTTTTAGAAGTCATAGTTGCTTCTAATATCGTATATGGTTCTCTTAATATCTTGGTCTTATAAGCATATTTAGTAGCCGTTTCGGTATTATGCATATAACCAACAAATCCCGGAGAATTGTTAGAAGAATGATAAGGCGCTCCAATATTATTATTAGCCCCATCACAACCATTTACATCTGATTTTGTACCATTATATAAAAGCTTTACTCCCCCAGTATCTGTTGTTCTTACTATTTTCCAACATTTATTAGCAAAGAAAAGATTATTATTATTGGTATTACCCTGGAAATAATAAATATTATTATCAAAAGATTCCGAACCAGCTCCCGTGTATAAACCAATATCAGGAGCACCATTTTCATAATTCTTTTTCATCATATAATATAACCTACTATCAGGCTCTAAACTATTACTTTGTGTATATGTTATATCAAACCCCAAGTTTAATTCTATATCATCACTAGGTAATGAATTTAAATCTGGATTTTCTTTATAAGCAATTCTAACAATTATTGTTTTTTTAGCGCCGGGATTTAATACATCGCCGACTTGTACCGAATTATCGTTCTTCTTATACTTTACAAAATACTCTAATATTCCCGAGACTTCATCAGCAATTCCGGATAAACTTATAACCGAAACACTCCCGGGAATGGTCCCGTCATTTTTAACATCAACTTCAAACTCATAATAGTCCCCTGGATAATTAAGCATAACAGAATAACTAATACGTGTGTTGTCATTGGCATCAATTGCTGCTGGTGTAGTAGCATTAACTGACCCCGTACTAATATTTAAATTTTCAAAATGGATATCCCATCTATTAGAAGCAATGGTTGTACTTCCATTTATAGATAAAGTTGCATTCAAATAAGCATAACCAACCGTAATTAACAAAACCATAAAAAACATCAAAGAGAAAAACATTCTCTTATTACGATTAACAAATTTTCTTCTTTTATGTAACTTCATATTTTATACTCCTACTATTCTTATTATATCAAAAAAAAGAAGAAGTATAAACTTATTTAGTTTCTTCTTCTTTCTTTTTTCTACCTCTTTTAGTTTTTTCTTCTTTCTCTTTCTTTTCTTCTTTTTTAGCTTCTGCTTTTTCTTTTACCTTTTTTAAGGCCTTCTTTAAAGTTGCCTTTACCCCTTCTGATACTTCTTTTTTCTCTTCCTTCTTTTCAACTTTAGATTCTTCTTTTACTTCTTCAGCCTTTTCTTTTCTTTGTGGTTTTGGTAAAGCTTCTTTACGAGAAAGATTCAATCTACCTTTATTATCGTATCCTAATGATTTAACAATTATTTCATCACCAACCTTGAATAAATCAGATGGTTTATTTACTCTATCCCAAGCAAGTTGAGATACATGAACTAATCCTTCACAACCTGGCCATAACTCAACAAAACAACCAAAGTCTTCAACTTTAACTATTTTACCATTGTATATTTGACCATATTCAACTTCTCTTACTACTTCTTCAATCATTTCTTTAGTCTTCATAATAATATCTTTATCTTGATGATAGATTAATACTGTACCATCATCTTGTAAATCTACTTTAACAGCATTTATATCATTAACGGATGTAACGTGTGAAGCTTCTAAGATAATCTTAGTAATCATTTCTCCACCTTTACCAATTACATCCTTAATCTTTTCAGGATCAATATGCATTATCTCTATCTTAGGAGCATACTTAGATAATTCTTTTCTAGGTTCAGGGATTACTGATTCCATAACATCCAATATCTCTAATCTAGCCTTCTTAGCTTGATCTAATGCTTCTTTTAATATCTTCTTAGTTACACCTTTTATCTTAATATCCATCTGTAAAGCAGTAATACCATTTCTTGTTCCAGATACTTTAAAATCCATATCTCCCATATGATCTTCTAATCCTTGGATATCTGTTAATATAGTATATTTCTTTCCATCTTCTGATGTAATAAGTCCCATAGCTATACCTGCTACTGGCGCTTTAATTGGTACACCAGCTGCCATTAAACTTAAACATCCAGCACAAATAGTAGCTTGTGAAGATGAACCATTAGATTCTAATATCTCTGATACCACTCTTACAGTATAAGGGAATTCTTTTTCATCAGGCATTACTTGTAATAATGATCTTTCTCCTAATGCCCCATGGCCTATTTCTCTTCTACCAGGAGAACCATATCTTCCAACTTCTCCAACTGAATATTGAGGGAAGTTATAATGTAACATAAATCTCTTTGTAGCCTCTAATGTTAAACCATCTAATATTTGGTTTTCTTCTAAGCTACCTAATGTAGTGGTAGCCAATGCTTGAGTTTCACCTCTAGTAAATATAGCTGAACCATGAGTTCTTGGTAATAAGTCAATTGCCGCAGATAATGGTCTAATTTCATCCATCTTTCTACCATCAGTTCTCTTCTTATCAACAGTAACCATTTTTCTAACCACTAAACCTTCGATACTATCTACTACCTTCTTAACTTGGCTTAATAAGTCATCACAGTTTTCATACTCACCATATACTTCAGCAAAGTTTTCCATCGTATCAACTTTAACTTTATCTACATCTGCATATTTTTCTAACTTACCCTTATTAGATGATAGGGCTGCATACATTTTATCCATAGCAAATTCTTTTACAGCTTTTTCTACTTCTGGTTCAATATGAGCTAATTGTACTTCAATCTTCTCTTTTCCAACCTCTCTAATAATAACTTCTTGGAATTCACATAACTTTTTAATATGTTCATGTCCAAACATTAAAGCTTCTAACATATCTTTTTCAGATACTTCTTGAGCCCCAGCTTCAACCATACATATTGCATCTTTAGTACCAGCAACTATTAAATGCATTGAAGAATGTTCGCTCTCTTCCACACTTGGATTAATAATAAAATCTTTCCCTATCTTTCCAACAATAACTCCAGCAACTGGTCCATCAAATGGAATATCACTAATACCTAATGCTAGAGATGAACCAAATAAAGCTGCCATTTCCGTTGAACAATCTTGATCAACCGATAATACTGTATTTATTACTTGTACTTCATTTCTAAATCCATCAGAAAACATTGGTCTAATAGGTCTATCAATTAATCTAGCTGCCAATGTAGCTGCATCTGTAGGTCTTCCTTCCCTTTTAATAAATCCTCCAGGTATTTTACCAACAGAGTATAATCTTTCTTGATATAGAACTGTTAATGGGAAAAAGTCTTGAGTAATTGCATTATGTCCCATAACTGCTGCAGTCAAAACAACTGTATCATTATATCTTACCCACACAGCACCATTAGCTTGTTTAGCATACTCTCCAATTTCAATTTTTAACGTTTTACCAAGAAAATCTAATTCAAATTCTTTTCTCATTCTTCTCTACCTTCCTAAAAAAAGACACCTAAAAACAAGTGCCTACTTTTTAAACTATTTTCTTAAGCCAAGGGCTTCAATAGTTTTTCTATAACTTACTACATCATTATTCTTTAAATAATCTAGTAACTTTCTTCTTTTACCAACCTTCATTTGAAGACCTCTCTTTGAATGAAAATCATGAGTATGTACTTTCAAATGTTCAGTCAAATTGTTAATTTCTTCAGTAAGAATAGCGATTTGTACTTCAGTAGCACCACTATTTTTTTCATTCTTACCAAATTTCTTAACTAATTTTGCTTTAGTTTCTTTAGAAACTGCCATAATTATTCCTCCTTTATATTATATCCGTTTATCCTAGTAAAGATTCGGAGAGTTCTAAACCAAGATTAAACTTCTTGAATAATATAGCAAAATTATCCAAATATAGCAAGTTTTTTTTAGCTACTTTCTACATATTTACTAACAAAATCGTGCATACCACTAGGTATTTTAGCCAAAGTTGAAATATCCTTCTCTTTATTAATGTAATAACAATACTCTTTTTCACTTAATTGAATACCCACTGAAATATCATCACTATATACAACACTAACTTCTCTAGCTAAAACCCGATTAACACTATCCTCTTCTTTCAAAGGCTCTATGCTACTCAAATACTCATTTAATTGAGTAATATCATCATCATCGGTTATATTAACTTCTTTAATTATTTCTTCCGTTCCAGTCTTATATAAAATGATTTTAATATCATTATTTACTGTCTTTACATCTTCTTTTGTATTACATCCAGTTACACTTATTACTAATCCTACAACCAAAAATAATGACAGTATTCTTTTTATCATATTTTTACCTCATATACTACTATTTTCTTATCTAAACGATACCATCTACATTAATACTATTCACTAAGCTGCACTATTAGTAGTGTTGTTAGCGTTATTATTGTTTTGTTCAGCAAGTTTTTCAAGCAACATCTTCATTTTTAGATTAAACTTTCTATGTTCATCGCCTTCTAATCCCATATGAATAATCTCTACTATTTGCTTATGATCAAATAATAATGCTTGATCTGAACTTAAAGCTCCTTCTGGATATAAAACTCCTGAATAATCATACATTACATTAGGCTGTGTTGGATCTATAGCACAAAATCCATTAACCATTATCTTTTTATTACCGCCCTCTAACATTACCACGGTTCCAACTGGTAAAAATTTTTCTTTCATAATTAACACCTCTCTTTTATTCTATCATAATCTAATTACATCACCAATAGCATTATACAAAAATTTAGTATCAGAAATAGTCATTACGGTTAACTTCTAAATAGTTTAACAATACGACCATTAAATGCATTCACACTAAATCTTTCATAATTACTACCAGATCTAGGTTTATCATATTCATATAGTTTTAATTTATCTTTTTTACAATTCACAATAGTTTGAGCAAACTTCTTAGATATATCTAAGAAAGCCAAGTCTTTAGTTTCATACTCATGAATTCCTTTATATTTATACCAAGCATTCTCTATCCAATAATACCTATCATTACTCTTGTATAATAAAAATGCATGAGCTGGTCCCAAAGGACCATCTTGATATAACAAATAATAGGTTCTTAAATTAAAACCATACTTACTCAATAAAAATCTTTCTAATTCAACTTGATCAAAACATAAGCCAATCTTAGTATTTAATAAATCTTGTGGCTTTTGTAAATAATATACTTCTTTAAAATCGTTATTACAATTATGATAGTAATTCCCTTTTCTATCTACATAACCTATTTTTATATCTTTCATTTGTTCTAATATCTTGGGTCCAACATCACTTATACCCATAATAATAATTCTATTCTTTTCATCCATTTTAACAAAGCCAATCTTCTTCAATAACCTAAGAAAGTCTTTATTATTAGAATACAACCAAATATAAGTAAAATAATTATCTTTTATGACACTCTCGATTATACTAGTAGCTATCCCTTTATCTCTATACCCATCAAATATATATATTTCATCTATCATAATCCCATTTTTATAGGGTACCGTAACAAACACTCCAGCTCTAATTCTATTAACATATAATATACTATACTTATCATAGTTATCTTTTATATCACTCTTAATAGCTTCTTCTATCTTAGTTCTTTCACTATGTGATAATTTCTTATCCATTACTTCATCAATCATAGTAACTATTTTTATACTAGTAATGATATCTATATCCTTTTTAGTTGCCTTTTGACATACATACTCCACAAATCATCACTTCCTAAAATAAATAATAAAAAAGTCCCTTAATAATCTCTAGAAAGAATATATCATATACTAATAATTATTTAAAGCATTAAATTAAAATAAATGTTATACTTAATACGGAAGTGAACAATATGAGATTTATTAAAAAACTAAGTGAAAATGAATACCGTAAATTTTGGGAAGAAAATGAACCGAATCATTTCATGCAATCATATGAATGGGGAAAAGTATGTGAAAAAAATAGAAATCAAATTCCCTATTACATAGGATTAATGACAGATAATGGGAAACTAGTTGCAGCTGCTCTACTACTTAAAAAGAAAACCCCATTAAATATGTGTTACTTCTATTCTCCACGAGGGTTTATCTTAGACTACAATAATATAGAAGTTCTAACTGAATTCACTCAAAAACTACGTAAATTCGCCAAAGAAGAAAACGCTATATATATAAAAATGGATCCCCCTATCATGTACCAACAACTAGATACTAATGCTAATATAATTGAGGGAGGAAAAAACAACTACGAAATCTATAACAACCTTATTAAACTAAAGTATAAGCATAAAGGCTTTACTAAACTATTCGATGGTAATCAACCTAGATACACATTTAGAACCTATTTCACAAATTATAACTCTTTTGAAGATGTCGAAAAATCATTTTCTAAATCATTTATTAGACCAGTTAAAAGAAACTATAACTATGACATAGAAATATATGAAACAAATGAGGTAAAAACTTTTCATGAACTAATTAAGTTAATATCTAACAAGGATGATTTTAAAGAATATAGTTATAGCTATTATAAAAATGTTTACGATATCCTAAGTAAAAAAGGTTTTGTTAAAATATTTAATGCTAAAATAAATCCCAAAAAACTAATAGATAAATTTACTAAAGAACTAGAAAAAGAGAAAAAAGAAGAACGTAGAGTAAAAATAGAAAAAGATATAGAATTCTTTAAAGAAGTCGTTAAAGAACATGATAAAGAATATATATGTGCATCCTTAATATGTCTTTATTCTAAAAAAGGTGCCTGGACCATGTATATAGGAAATGATGAAGTCGCTGCCTATACATATACAGTAAATAGACTATACTATGAGTTTTATAAAGATGCCTACGAAAGAGGATTTGAATTTGCCGATACCTTTGGTGTCGTAGGTGACCCTAATACTAAATATAAAAATTTAGCGGGAATATATGAATTTAAAAGAAAAATGGGCGGCGAACTAATTGAATTCATTGGTGAATTCGACATAGTCAACAAACCATTTTGGTATCATATATTACCAATATTACTAAAAATATATAGAAGCCTTAAAAGGTAGAGAATAACTCTCTACCTTTTTACATTATACTTAAATATTCTATATTCTTTATAGTTGTCCCTTCAAACTCCAATTTGATTACATGAGGAAAGTCCCAATTACCATCTACAATAGCATTATCATTATAACTAAGTATAATATCATCATCGTAATTGTATCCAATATCACACCAAGTAGTTAACAACGCAGTAATAGCCGTACTATGACTTACTACCACTACTCTATTACCAGTTTCAAACATTAGAATACTTTTCATAGCTTCAGCCATTCTCTTCTTTGTTTGATTTAAAGACTCGCCTCCAGTCATCTTGAAGTCAAAGTCTTTTTTTTGCAATCTTTCAAAATCTTTTGGATCCAAGTTTCCCTCATTACCCCTTTTTCTTTCATCTAATCTATCATCTATATTCACTATAGTGTTATTCTCCAAGGCAATGTATTTAGCTGTCGACATAGCTCTAACATAATTAGAAGAATAAACAGCATCTATGTTTTGCAACTCCTCATTTTTACTTATTTCTTCTGCTCTTTTCTCTCCACTAACAGACAAAAAAGCTTTCTCGTTAACAACTTGTGAATTATCCTTGCAACTAACATATTTCAAATTAGTTTTAGGCGTAGCCTCCGAATGTCTCATTAAATATATCGTAGTATTCATGAAAACACACTTCCAAAAACTCCAAATGACAAAACCAACATTATTATACCGGCTAATAAAACTCCACACAAAATAGCCAGAACACTCTTTTTAAAATCCATATTCAAAATACTTGCCGCTAAAGTCCCTGTCCAAGCTCCTGTTCCAGGTAAGGGAATACCTACGAATAAGAACAAGGCCCAAAACAATCCTTTTCCTGCTTTTGCTTCCAATTTCTTACCAGCCTTTTCACCTTTTACTAAACACCACATAAAGAACTTACCAATAACTTTTTTATCTTTTCCCCACTCTAATACTCTCCTAGCAAACAAATAAATAATGGGAACTGGTAGCATATTACCAACCACAGCTACTATAAAAGAAAGAACATTATTTAAACCTATACCCACTGCATATGGTATAGCAAATCTAAGCTCTACCAATGGCACCATTGATATTAAGAATACCAAAATATATTTTTTAAACATTAATTACACTCTCCTAATATATATCAAATTAATTATTCTCATAAGACTAAAATGATTATAGCATACTTTATCTCAAAAAAATAGAAAGAAACTAATCCAAACCTCGAGAATTTTTTACTAATAAGTAGTACTGTATGCAACAACATTTTTTAATCTCTAATACGCTAAAAAGGAAGAATATCTTCCTTTTATACCTTTACTTATTAATCTTTTTTATTTTAAAGTAGAAATTAGTTCCCTCATTAATCTTACTTTTAACTCCATATTTAAAATTATGACTAACTAAGATATTCTTAACTATCGATAATCCCAAACCAGTTCCCACTATATTCCTCTTGTGATTCTTCTCATGTTTATAATATCTATCCCAAATATGTTCTAACTGTTTCTTTTCTATACCTTTACCAGTATCTATTACTTCCACCAAATAATCCCTTTTTTCTTCTGTTATCTTAATAGTTACTTTCTTATCTTCTCCAGTATAATTTAAAGCATTATTAATCAGATTATACAATACTTGATTTATCTTATTCTTATCAGCCCTAACCTTTACTTTATCAGGAGATTCTATACTTATTTTATAATCCTCAGTTTCTTTAATTATCTCATACTTAGCAACAATAGATTCTAACTCCTGTCTTAAATCATAAGTCTCAATATTTAATACTTCAGCATTGGCCTGTAACCTAGACAAAGCTAATATATCCCCTACTAGAACATTTAACCTATCAGTCTCAGAGATAATAATATTTAAATGTTCTTCTCTTTTCTCTTTATCATTATATGATAAATCTCTTACCATCTCTGCATATGCCTTTATCATTGTAAGAGGTGTTTTCAAATCATGCGACACATTAGCCATTAAATCTCTTCTATATTCATCAGTCTTACTTACTTCACTTTCCAGGTAGTTTAATGTATCGGACAATTCATCTATCTCTACTATGCCATTCTTTTGAAATACTACATTATAATTACCATTAGCTAATTCTTTAGATTTCTCAGTTATATCTATAATAGGTTTACTTATCTTATTAGATAGAAATAAACTTATTATAATTGCTAAGATAATCACCACAAATGTAATATATATTAATTGCCCCCTAATAACTACTGTATTACTTTCTACTGAGCTTAACATCGAGAATATAAAGACAAATCCCCCTTCTTTATTCTTTACTAAATATAATAAAGCTTTAGACTTATAATCACTATTAACAAACTTAATAGCTTTCATATCTTCTCCCGAATCTAATAGTTCTTTTTTATATACGTCAAATTGACGATTATCTTTACCTATCATACAACCAGTAGACATATCATTATACAAAGATACTATTCCATCTTTACTAACGTATTCTATACATACATTATTTTTATATACTATATTTTTAATAGTATCTTCCAAATCTTCCAACTTAGTATTAGCTATAGTATTAGCTATTCTATTCATATCTTTAATTTGGTATTTTTCATAGAATACTTTTAAAAATACCATCTGACTCCCCCATAACAATAAGAGAATAAATATTGAGAATACAGAAAAATATAATATAGTTTTAAACTTTAAACTATTTCCCTTTTTAATCCCTGTACTCAAATTTATAACCCATTCCTCTAACAGTTACTATAAATTTTCTATATTCACCCAAATTATTTCTCAGAGTCTTTACATGTGTATCTATAGTCCTATCATCACCATAGAAATCATATCCCCATATATTAGTTAATAATTGTTCCCTAGACAAAGCTATATTTTTATTAGCCATTAAGTACTTTAACAAATCATATTCCTTAGGAGTTAAATTAATTTTCTTGTCATTAACATATACATCATGAGCCCTATCATCTATGACTAATCCTTCAAACTTTAGTAAATCATCTTCATTGTTAGTTCTTTTAAGTATTGCTTTAACACGCGCTACTAATTCCTTAGGACTAAATGGTTTCGTAACATAATCATCTATTCCTAGGTCAAAGCCAATTAATTTATCATACTCTTCTCCCCTAGCTGATAGCATAATAAACGGCACATTACTTCCCTGTTTAATCTCTTTACAAGCTTGATATCCATCTTTATTGGGCATCATTATATCCATTATTATTAAATCATAATCCTCTATTTTAGCTTTATCAACGGCTTCTACACCATCACTAGCTTCATCTACTTCATACCCCTCTAATAATAAGTATTCCTTAATTACTTCTCTTATTAGCTTCTCATCATCTACTACAAGAATCTTCATACTATGTCACCTCTATACACTTAATATTATATTAATTATGTGAAATTATTATGAAAATAATAGGGTCATTAATTGAAAAAAGATATTTATCACTACATACTAACATTATGATAAATATCTGTTACATCATCAACTTTATCTAATAAGTCATATAACTTATTAAACAATTCCAAATCTTCCCCTTCAAGAATAACCATATCCTTTGGATACCATCCCACTTCATCTACATCATAATCAACATCTGTTTCAATACTTTCTATTATTTCTTTTGCTTTAACATTATCTACATAGTTAACAGAAATATTTAACATACCTTGATCATCAGTTTCACATTCAACTGGTTCAATACCGGCATCCAATAAAGCCATTAAGATATCTTCTTCTTTATCAGATTTAAAAGCCATTACTGCTAAATTATCATAATTAAACTTAACTGAATTAGTAACTCCTAAACTTTTATGAACCTTATTAAAAGCCGCCCTTACTTCTCCAACCGTTCTATTAACATTATCAGTCAATGTCTTAATTATTAAAGAAGATGATCCAGGACCAAATCCTTCATAATAGATTTCTTCGTATTCGTCTTTCCCAGCCCCTTTAGCTTTATCTATCGCTCTTTGAATAACGTCAGCTGGCACTTGGTCCTTCTTAGCCTTATCCACCAAATGCTTTAAAGCACTATTAGATTCTATTTCTGGAACCCCTCTTTTAGCTACTAAATAAATCTCTTTTGCATAATTTGTATACAACTTACCACGAGCAGCTCCATTCTTTTTTATTTTAGCTTCTCTAACCGCATATGCTCTTCCCATAATTACACCTCTTTTTTAATCTCAATTATTATATATTAATATACTATTTTTATCTACTTATTTTTCAACTTAATTATACCTATTATAGGTAAAGCCAATAATCTTGGAACAAATCTTTTTACATCCTTTTTATATTTCTTTAATGTTCTAAAATAATTATTTATATCACCAGTTCTAAATTGTAATAACTTTTCTACTCCTTCGTCTTTATAATATCCACCCACATAAGTCTTATCAGCTAATATTAAAGAAAAGAAAATAGACCACGTTAAACCATAATTCTTTAAAACCTGTAATAAATAATCTTTATAGACTACTCTATATTCTTTACCACCTGTAATATTAATAATCTTTTTATTTAAATGTTTTTTATTATCTAATATAGCAGTTAAAGCATAAGCCACATTATCTATCGTAATAGCTTCTAAATTAGTATCCAAAGCTACATTATATATATTATTATCTTTTCTTATATCTCCTAAAATATAAGACAACCTTCCTACAGTATAATTCTTTAAATGCTTAGCAATATACTTCTCACATTTAATCTTATATTTACTATAAAAGCAATTCCCTTTTACATCACTAGTAACTTTCTTATCCACTTTACTATCTTCATAAACACTAGTAGTCGAAGTATATAATAAATAACAATCCGGATTATATTTTCTTATCGAATCTACAACCACTTTAACACTCTTATATTCATTATTACGCATTAAATCTTCATTTACATTTGCTAAAAAAGGTAAATTACCTACTAAATGAATTACTATATCACTATCCTTAACTAAAGAATCAATGATATCTTTATTAGTCGCATCATCAAACACTATATCTATTCTCTTACGATAAGGTTTTAATCTCCTATAGCTCTTCCTATTTTTTATATCCAAAGCAGTTATATCATACTTACCTTCGCTTAACAAATACTTAATTGTTTTAATACCTACAGTACCAGCTGCACCTGTAACTAATACTTTCTTCATGTTATTACACCCTTCTAATATATCTCTTCACTACTACTAGCATTTAGTTCTAAATTAGCAAACTTCTTCTTAACATATAATGGATATGCTGCAGCACCTATCATCGCTGCATTATCAGTACAATAACTCATCCTAGGTATAGAAAGTTTAACATTGTACTTATCCGTTAATTTCTTTATCTCTTCTCTCAAAAAGCTATTAGCCGATACTCCACCAGCTATAACCATATTCTTAATATTAAATTTTTTAATAGCTATTTCACTTTTTCTTATTAATTGATCAACAGCCACTTCTTGAAAAGATCTAGCCAAATCTTCTCTTCTTACTTCATTGCCTCTTTGTTTTTCATTATGTACCAAATTAATTATACTACTTTTTAAACCACTAAAGCTTAAATTTAAACTATCATCATTCATAGGTATAGGTAAATCATAAGTATGTTTACCTTCTCGAGACACTCTATCAACATTTGGTCCCCCTGGATATTTTAATCCAAGCACTCTAGCTACCTTATCATAACTTTCTCCAACCGCGTCATCTAAAGTACCTCCAAGCTTCTCAAACACATAATCATCCTTCATAAGTATTAAATCGGTATGCCCTCCACTAACTACCAAAGCTAGCAAAGGAAATTGCATCTTCTCTTCTAAGTTATTCGCATATATATGCCCTGCTATATGATTAACGGCAATTAAAGGTTTATTATGTACATAAGACAAGGTCTTAGCAAATTCTACACCTACTAATAAACTACCTAATAAACCAGGAGCATAAGTAACCGCAATCGCATCTATATCATTCATAGTCATCTTAGCTTTAGTTAAAGTTTCTTCTAAAACCATGGTAATATTCTCAGTATGCATACGGGAAGCTATTTCTGGCACTACTCCACCGTACTCAGCATGAATATCCATTTGCGTTAAAACTGTTAACTGTATACACTCAACACCATTTTTAACAATAGCCATACTAGTCTCATCACAAGATGATTCAATAGCTAATATATATACATCTTTCATACTAACAACTCTCTTCATAACTAAGGCATCTTCATTACCATAATATCCTTTTCTAGTACTAATAATTTTAAAACCATTTTTTTTATAAAAATTAATAGCT
>CAMYYH010000001.1 GCA_947303405.1 uncultured Mycoplasmatota bacterium | reverse complement strand
TAAGAAATATAGTAATCGTATCATCAATGTTAATATTTGGTCTTGGTGGAGCAATAATAACCCTCGAAACAAAAAATTTGGCCATCTCTCTAACAGGTATGAGTCTATCAGCAATAGTAGGTATTATACTAAATATTGTTTTAAAAGATCCTAATGATAAGAGTATATTTAGAAAAATAAAAGAGTTGTTAAGGAGATAATGGTTATGAATCGGGAAGAAGTAGCTAGACAATTAAAAAAAGATGGGAAAAATTGCTCTGTCGCCATCTATTCAGTATTTAAAGATGATTATAAATTAAGTGGAGAGGTGCCAGAGCCTAGAAGTATAGATGGTAAGTGTGGAGCTTTATTGATGACAAAACAAATATTAAAAGATTTAGGAAAAGATCAACATATAGATGAATATGAAAAAATATTTAAAGAAAAGTTTGGTTATTTAACTTGTTTAGAATTAATGAGACATGAGCGAAGATGCAATGATTATGTTGGAGAATCAGTTAAATTGTTAGAAAAGTATTTAAATGAGGAGATGTTATGAAGTTATATAGGGGATGTAAAGAAGCCGGTTTAAAGATAATGGAGCCTAGATTAGTTAATCATGGTGTTCCTTATGTATATGCTACTACAGATAAGGTAGAAGCTATTCTTTATTCTGTGCCGGGAGGAAATCTTAATTATACGAATATTTTTAAAGACAGATGTCTTATTGAAAGAAAAGAACACTGGTTAGAAAAGATATATAATAGAGAAGGTAGATATTATATTCTAGATAGTACTACTTTTAAAAAACATGAGGTAATAGGCGCAAGTAATAATGAATATGTATCTACAGAACCAGTAAAAGTAATAGAAGAGGTAACTATTCCTAATGTGTGGAATTATTTTAAAGAACTAGAAAGTAATGGACAATTAAAGATTTATCGTTATCCGGATAGACCAAGTGAATATCCTAAAGATGATAGTGATTTAATAGAGTGTGCGATGCTTAGTTTTATACAGATGAATAGTGTAGAGTTAGCTTTTGGTTTGTTAGAGAAATATCATCCAGAGTTAATAACAAGAATAAATGAAACTAAAGAATTTGTTAAAAGTCATACTAAAGATGAAATAGAAAAAAGTATTAAGTTTTTTAAGTGACATTCATATAGATAGTATTGATTAATTATAATAATCGAGTAATAATATTCAAAATATATATTTAAAGAGGAATTATAATGCGAAGGATAAGGAAAATAGAAAATTATGTAGATAAAGATTTGGTAAAATATATAGAAAATAATATATATCCTATGTATTCTAAAAATGATAAGGGTCACGGGATTAAGCATGTAATGGATACGAAGAGAAGATGTATTAAGTTTGCTAATAAGGTAGATGGAGTGGACTATAGTATGGTATATACTATTAATGCTTATCATGATATTGGACATTATATTGATGCGGTTAATCATGAAAAGGTATCTTCTGAGTTATTATTGAATGATAAGAATTTGAAAAAGTTCTTTGATAAGAACCAAATAGTAACTATGGCTGATGCTGTATACGATCATAGATCTAAAATAGAGAAAGAACCGAGAACTGTTTATGGGAAGATTATGGCTTCTGCTGAAATAATTGCATCTGTTGAAGAGGCCTTAATAAGTACTTATTCATATAGGGTTGAACATAATGAGAGTGCTTCATTAGAAAGAATAATTGAAGATTCAAGAGAACATCTAATGGGTAAATTTGGAAATAAAGGGTATGCAATAGAAAAGATGTATTTTGAAAACTTAGAGTATAAACAATTCTTAAAATCCATGGTTAAACTAGTAGCAGATAAAGATGAGTTTAAGAAAAGATTTATGGAGGTTAATGGTTTAAATGATAAATTAATTTTTACTTTTGAAGAGATTAAAAGGCATAATCCAAAAATGTCTTTGGATGAGGTGTTATATAAGGTATATGTAGAAGTAACAGATGACTATAAAAAACCATTTGCTGTATTGAAAAATGAGATATTAGCTAAGAATGGAATTAATGAATTACAGTATTACACAAAGAATGTTAATAGAGAATTAAAAGAGTATATTATTAAAAAAGTATTTCCTAGATATGATAAGAATGATTTAGGACATAATTTATTACATATTTTAGAAGTAATAAGAAGGTGTTTTGCTTTAAATGATACGTTTAAATTACATTTAGACGACAATATGATATTTGCAATGGCGTCTTGGCATGATGTTAATAAATATGTTGATCATGAAATTCATCATCTTTTAGCTGCTGAAGCATTTATGAATGATGAAAAAATGAAGAGTTTTTTTAACGATGAGGAGAGGACTATAATAAAAGTGGCTATAGAAGATCATCGTTCTTCTAAAGAAGATGAACCTAGAAGTACTTATGGTATGTTAATATCTTCTGCTGATAGAAATACTAGTATTGAAATAGTATTTATTAGAAGTTTTCATGTTGCGCATGAAAGAATGCCAGAATCTATTATAGAAGATTATTTAGACTATACTATTAATAGATTGGCTAAAAGATATAGTGAAGAAAACCCTGAGAATATGTTCTATGAAGATGTAATATATAAAGTATTCTTACAAGATATGAGGAATCTATTAAAAGACTCCAGCGAGTTTAAGAGAAGATATTGTGAAGTAAATAATATAATAGATAGAAATACTAGAGTATGTGATAATTTGGGTATTTCTACTAGCAATATAAATGTAATTATGTAAAAAAGTAGAGGATAGTCTTGTTTTGGCAATATATTAGACTTTTAGATATAGTGAGAGAACAATCTATAACTTACATAACTAAAAATATTAACAATTAAGTTATAAAGGAAATATAGATATACTTAAAGAATTAAAGATAAATTAAAAACTGCTTCTAAGCGTTTTTTTGTTTTAGAACTAAAGTAGGTTCTTTTTTATGGAATTCTATCTTAAGACTTTGAAGTGTTTTTATTTTTTCTATTTCCATTTTATGTCATCTCACTTTTTTTATTTACTTATTTTATAATAGTATGGGAATAATAATAAAATAGTAATTGTTCTAGTATTATAGTGTATAATATTAGTAGGGAGCGTGTGATTTATGATAAAGAATATAGCTAAAAGACTATTTAATAGTAATATGGATAGTATAAAATATGATTTATTACTTTATTATAATGATGAATTAATAAGAGATATCTATTTTATTCCCAAGAAGATTGAGGAAGGATTAGTTAGTAACAAAATAAATGATGATAGTTATTTAAATAAAGTAGTTAAGACAATTAATAGTTATAAAAATATTGATATAGAGAAAGTAATAGAAGATAAGATTAAGAGTTTTGAAGAAGATGTAGGTTATAGAATTAATGATTATAAATTATATGTAATTATTGGTTTAGATACAACTACAATATATTCAACTAAGTATAATGGGGAAGATATAACAGTATTATTGTTAGAAGCTACTGATGGAAATATGGGATCTTTAGATATGCTGTTAGCTCATGAGTTTACACATTTTGTTAGAAAGCAATACTTTGATAGAGATATCTTTGAAAACTGTATTGGAGAAAGATTTATTGTTGAAGGAATAGGATGCAATTATTCGCAAGAAGTAGCGCCCAATAGAGAAGATTATACATATTGTATAGTAGATAAAGATATATTTCTATGGGTAAAGAATAATAGGGATAAAGTAGAGGAACATATGAAAGGGCATTTAGATAGTAGAGAAATGATGTATGATTATTTTTATATGTTTGCTGATACTGAGAAGACTGGTTTACCTCCTAGAACGGGGTATGTATATGGGTATTTAATAGTTAAAGAGTATTTGGAAAAGAAGAATTTAAAGATAAAAGATATAATCAATATGGATTGGGAAGATATATTATTGTAATTATGGATAAGTATTTAGAAATAAAAAGAGAATTTGAAAGGCTAGAGAATAAAGATAATTCTATTGCTATGGCTAAGTATATGAGAAATCAATTTGTATATTATGGAATACCTACACCTTTAAGAAGAGAAGTATATAAAGAATTTCTTAAGAGAGAAAAGAAGAATAAGGTTATAAATTGGGAGTTTTTAGATAGCTGTTATGAAGATGAACATAGAGAGTTTCAATCATTAGTTTCTGATTATTTATTAACTATGAAACAATATGTTATATATGAAGATATACCCAAAATAAAGAAATATATATTAAAAAAGTCTTGGTGGGATACAGTAGATTTCTTATGTAGAATAATAGGTGATATAGGACTAAGAGATAGTAGGGTAAGAGATTTAATGATTGAATGGTCTAAAGATAGTAATATATGGATAAGAAGAACGGCTATTGAACATCAATTATTATTAAAAGATAAGACAGATACGAAGTTATTAGAAACAATAATAGTGAATTGTTTTGGTACTGATGATTTCTTTATTAATAAGGCTATTGGATGGGCTTTAAGAGAGTATTCTAAGACTGATTCTAAATGGGTAAGAGAGTTTATTGATAAATATAGATTAAATATGAATAGTTTAAGTATTAAAGAAGCAAGTAGGTATATTTGAGAAAGAAGGAATAATATGAAGAAACCTTTAGTATTGTGTATTTTAGATGGGTGTGGATATAGAAAAGAAAGTGATGGGAATGCATTTTTAAATGCTGATAAACCTACTTTTGATGCTTTATTAAAGAAGTATCCGCACTGCTTGTTACAAGCTAGTGGTAAAGCAGTTGGTTTACCGGAAGGACAAATGGGTACTAGTGAAGTTGGCCATATGAACTTAGGTAGTGGTAGAGTAGCTATGCAACCACTTGAAACAATTACGGCAGCAATAGATGATGAATCTTTTTATCAGAATAAGGAAATCTTAAGTGTTTTAGAACATGTTAAAAAGAATAATAGTAATCTACATATATTTGGATTATTAAGTGATGGTGGAGTTCATTCGCATATTAATCATGTTTTGGCTTTATTAGAGATGTGTAAGAGGAACAGAATAAATAATGTTTATTACGATATTTGTTTAGATGGAAGAGATACTTATGAAAAGAGTGCTTTAAAGTATTTAGATCAATTAAATGAGAAGATTAGAGATTTAGGTATTGGGAAAATTAATACTATATCGGGGCGTTATTATGGGATGGATAGAGATAATAATTTTGATAGATTGAAACTGGCTTATGATGCAATTGTTTATGGTAAAGGATCTAAATATAGAAATTATAAAGAATTAGTAGAGGATAATTATAGCAAGGGTGTATTTGATGAATTTGTTGTTCCTGGTATTATTGATTCAATGCCGCTAGCTGATAATGATGGGATAATAGCTTTTAATTTTCGTAAAGATAGATTAAGAGAAATGTTTACTTTGCTATCTAATCCTAGTGCGTATGAAGAACAAGCTAGAGAAAAGGGAATAGAAGTAAAAGTTTTTAATGGGTTAAAAGTGTTAACTATGTATCCAGTAACAGAAACTGTTACTTGTCCACATGCTTTTGATGATTTGGATTTGAAGAATATTTTAGTAGACTATCTACATGAAAAGGGATTAAGTCAGTTAAGAATTGCTGAGACTGAAAAATATCCTCATGTAACTTTCTTCTTTGATGGAGGGAAAGAGGTAGAATATGACGATATGAAAAAGATACTTATTCCTTCACCTAAAGTTGCTACATATGATTTAAAACCAGAAATGAGTGTTTATGAAGTAACAGATAATTTTTTAAAAGAAGTAGGTAATTATGATGTAACTATTATGAATTTAGCGAATGGCGATATGGTAGGTCATACTGGTGTTTATGAAGCAGCTAAAGCAGCAGTTGAACATATGGATAAGTGTTTAACTAAGATATATGATAAAGTTAATTCTTTAGGGGGGATACTTCTTATAATCGCTGATCATGGTAATTGTGATGTAATGTGGGATGAGAATCATAAACCGGTAACTAGTCATACTACTAACCCAGTACATTGTATTATTACTAAGGAAGGCATTGAACTTACTGATGGTAAGTTAGCAGATATAGCTCCGACAATGTTGGAGTTATTAGAATTACCTATTCCTAGGGAAATGACTGGTAATAGTTTAATAAAATAACATCCAAAAAAATGGATGTTTTTTAGTGATTAAAAAAATAATGTTTGTTATAATGTTATTATAGAGGAGAGTATATATGAGAAAGAATTATAAAAAGGTAATAATAGGTTTAATAGTATTTCTAATACCTTGTTTATTATTTGGAGGATTAGTATATAATTCTAATAAGAGTAATAGTGCTAAGCTGGCTAAAGAAATAAATATAGAAGAGGTTTTAAGAACAGATGCTTATTCTTATTTGCCAGCTGAAGCAAAAGATTATATAAGAAAGGTATATAATGAGACAGGAAAAATCTTATTAACTGAAAAGAATAAAGAGGATTATAAAGACTATTTAAATCCTGAGTTTATTAAGTATTTACAAGACAAAAAAGATTATAGTGTAATTCCTAATGATACAAGGGTTGATTTTGTTTATGATGGAAGTACTGGTGGTAGTGAGGATTTGCCACGATATTTTGATTTAAGAAATGTTGATGGTAAAAATTTTGTTACACCTTTTAAAAACCAGGGCGCGGAAGGATTATGTTGGGATTATGCGACAAACGCTCATCTAGAAAGTTTCTTATTACAAAAAGCTAATAAGTCATACGATGAGACAGCAGTAATTCTTTCTGAGAAACAAATAGATTATGCTACTGCCAATAATGGTTTGAAGAAAAAATCGTTGTATGAATCTTATGTTTTTCGAGATGGGTTATCTTCTAGTGGAAATTTTATAGACGCTATGTGGCCAATTGTTGATGGTCTAGGTATGGTCCCACAATCTTGGGATGATGAACATAGAGATAAGATTAGTAAGAATCAACCTCTAGATCCTTCAGATGTTTATAATTCTAATAATTCTTTATATGAGGTTGATTCATATGTTGATATTCCATATTTTGACTATGAAAATGGCTCAGAAGAGGAAAGGACATCATATCTTAATATGGTTAAACGTCTAGTGATGGAAAATGGTGGTGCTTACTTTACTACAAAAATGCTTATTACTTATAATTATTATGGGGATTCCGTTAATGAAGAATATAACAATCCAAATGGGGAATACATTCCAGTTGTTTATTTGCCCAATAATTATTTTGGGAGTGTGCTTCCTCATGCTTTGCAATTGATTGGTTGGAATGATGATGTTGAATATGTTTCTTGTGGAGGTGTAGAAGAATACGTAGATAGTCATACCACTTGTAAAAACGGCGTTGTTGCTGAAGGTAAAGGGGTGTGGATTTTAAAGAATTCTTGGGGAGCTGATAATTACACTAGAATAACTTATGTTCCTTATTCTTCTACAAATTCAACTATTAATATTGTTACTAGTGTGGATACTAGAAGATGGGATAATTTCTATGAATATGAATATACAAAACCGTCTAATCATGAGGATTACTCTTTGTATTCTATTTATGGAGATGAATCATTTGCAAATGAAAAATTAGAAAAAATAAAGTTTAAAATATATCTAAAGGGAAACTATGATTTTTATTTAACTAACTCTAATGGTGAAGATCGAACTTTGATTGGGACTGTAGATGTGCATAATCCTGGGTTATATACTCTTGATGTAGGGGATGAGAATATTACTATTGGTAGTGATATGTATATTGAAGCTAGCGATTATGTAGGGAGAGTTAAAGTATATACGAGTAATAAAACTGATGATATAAATATAGTGTCTCAAGATATGGTATATAATCATGAAACAGAGAAATATCAAAATAGTGATAACTATGAATTTGATTTGTATTCTCGTACAAAAAATATTGAACCCAAGGAAGAGTTACAAATAAGAATTAAAGATAGTAATAATAGTTATGTAGATGAGTCGTACTACGATATTAGTGATAATAAAGTTTATGAAAATAGAAACGTTGCTACTATGTCAATTGATACAAATCATTTCTCAATTGGTGATTATGTTTTGGAAATATGCTATGATTCGGATAATTGTACTACTGCTAATTTGACCATAGATTATGACTTTATGAAGACACTGGGTGAAGGGACTAAAGATAGCCCTTGGCAAATTACTAATGTTAGGCAATTTGATTTGATTAGAAATTATCCTAATGATAATTTTAAATTGATGAACGACATAGATTTTGAATATGATACTCAGGACCCAAATGGTTTATTATATAATGATGGTAAAGGCTATAAAACTATACCACTTTTTAGTGGATGTTTTGATGGAAATTATCATCAGTTGCAAAACGTGTATAGTAATTCTGAAGTTGGTACGTCATTATTTGGTTCCATTACTATTGATGGTAATTGTGGGGTTAAGAATACGCAGTTATATAATCCTAGCTTTGTGGGCGGATTTGAAGCTAGTGGGATTGCCTTGTCGATATTAATTAAGGGTCCTTTATCACCGGGTGGATTAAGCAATAATGCAGTAATAGGCGGAAGTATTCGTGTTTTTGGTGAAGATGTGGAATATGTAGAATTAATGGCTGGTGGTGTTTATGGGAGAGTTAATACAACCTTTTTAGGAGAACAAGGTGTGATTATTTCTAATTTATTTAATAGTGCTGACATTCAGATGACTAATAGCTCCTCTGGGAAAATTTTTGGATTGCTTGGAAGTGTTACGAGCGAACAAGAACGGATTACTATAAAAGATTCTATTAATATAGGAAAACTAAAGTGTAGTAGTTGTGATAGCCTTGCTTTAGTTGGTACCTCTGATGCTGATATTAGCTCTTATACTATAGACAATATTATCTCTTTGGGAAATTCGAGTGTTCCAATAGTTAAAAGAAATCAGTTCGGACCTCATTTTAGTTTTAACAATATTTATTCTACTTCGTCTAAGTTAATTGACGATAATGATTCGTGGGGAAATTCTAGTAATACATTATTAAATATGAGTGTTTTTGATGTAGCTAATGCTGATTATAGTAATTGGGCTAATTTTAGTAATAATTGGAATCAATCTCAAGAGGGTGGAGTAAATAGAATACCTATTTTAAAAAATATTAATTATGATTATTTTCGTATAGCTAAAGAAGTAAATTTAAATGTAGGGGAGAGTTTAGATTTATTGACTCTTGTATTAAATGATAAATACAATGATGAATTAACATTTTCCAAAAACTGTTCTTTGGATATTGCTGTTTGTGAAAGTAGTACTGATGAAACGATAGTATCATTAAGTAATTCAACTATTACGGCTTTAAAAGATGGTACGACTACGGTAATTGCCAAAAATTCTCATGATGGGTATGTTGGAGCAATAACTATTGTGGTTGGAGGAGAAGTCTCTAACAAAAAGACTATAACTTTTGATTCAAATAATGGTAGTTATGAGACAAAATATCAAGAGTTTATTTCTAATGAAGCATTTAACTTAAATGATAATCCTTTTGAGTATGCTGGTTATGAATTTAGGGGCTGGAATACTAGTAGAGATGGTACTGGAACAAATTATGCAAATAGTCAGGAAGTAACTTTTGCTAACGATGTAACGTTGTATGCTATTTGGGAGTTAGGTGTGTATACAGTAACCTTTAATCCAAATGGTGGGACTGGTAATATTGAGCCACAAGTGTTTAGAGGAACCGAAGAGAAACCTCTAAGTCTTAACACTTTTGTTAGAGAAGATTACGATTTTAATTGTTGGAGTACCCTTCCTGATGGGACAGGGACAAGGTATAATGATGGGGAAAAGATTTCTATTTCTAGTGATATAACCTTGTATGCCATTTATACTAGAATTAGATATTATGTAGTATTTGATTTTGGCGATGGCAATACTGATTCACTAAAAGCACTAAGTGGGGATTCGTTGGAAAGACCAGCAAATCCTACTAGGGAAGGATATATCTTTGTGGATTGGTATGCTGATTCTGAATTTACAACTTTATATGACTTTAGTAAGCCAGTTAGGGGGCCGACTACTATTTATGCTAAGTGGCGTATACCTGTTGTTACTTGGGAAATTAATGGTGGTAAAATTACAGATGGATTTAATAATACTGAAGAAAAACTTGTTGGTACTGTTTTAACTTTAGAAGATCCTTCTATTTATCATATAGAGGCACCTAATAAGAATGAATTTGATGCCTATGAAATAAATGGAGCTAGGTATTTAATAAATCAACAATATACAATTAATGATGATGTAACTATAAAATGTTTGTGGAAAAAAAAGACTAATATAGAACCAGATGAAGCATATATAGTAAGTTATAAAAAGATTAATACTAGAAATGAAGAGTTGCCTTATGGAACGAATGTAAGTAGTTATATTAATGATAAAAAAGCATTATTTAAAAATAGTATAGATGAGTTTGCTAATGGTAAAGAGAATATTACTATATCTAGTTATAATGATTTGTTTACTGATAATAAGTATATTGAATTAGATTCTTTCTATTTGAAGAATACGATAAATGGTGAAGATGAAATTACTTATGAATATGAAGTAAAATATAATGAAGTAATTGTATCTGTAGAGTTACTAAAAGAAGATAATTATACTTTAAATCTTGTTGAAGAAAAAGAAATAGAATTAACAACTAAGGATGACGTGGTTAGTTATATAGCTAATAAAAAAGATAAATTTATGAGAGAAGTAAAAGATTTAGATATAGATGCTTTATTTATTATAGATATAGACAATAATGTTTATAAGTATGCAGAATATATTAATACTGAGAAAGTAGATTCTAAAGAAGAAAATGGTAAATTAATAAATAATTATAAACATAATTATAATTTAGTAACTATTAATCTAAAGGAAGAATACATATTATATAATAATGATAATACTATAGTATTTAGAGAAAAAATTGGTATAGTATATGAATTAAGTATAGTAGATTTATTAGATGATAATAAAGAAGAAATAACTAATAGGATAGAAGCTATTAAAAAAGAAGTAGAAAAGAAAAAAGATATCTTATTAGGAGTTTACAGAATAGAAGTAAAAACTAATCAAGAAGAAAAACATAATGGGCCATTTAGATTAAAGATTAAACTAAAAGATAATATGAAGAATTATAAGAAGTATTATATGGTTTATTTAGATGATAATGGTAAAACTAAAGAGAAGATAGAATTTACTAAGAATGGTGATTATGTTGAAGGAACATTAGAACATTTAAGTGAATATGTTTTGATTGGTGAAGAAGATACATTAATAAATCCAAAAACTGCTGATAAGTTATTGTTAGTAGTATTAGTATTCTTTATAAGTGTGTTTGTATTAGTGAGTTTAAAGAAGAAAAAGCTAGTTAGATTTAATTAAATATATTATAAAGGGGTTATTATTTTTGTTCTTTTATTGCCTATTTTTGTATTTGCTAAGGAAATGTGTGAATTAGTGTCGGGCAATGCCAATCAACGGTATTGTTTTGCCGAATCTCCAGTTGACATGGAATATGAAACCTGGGAAATGCCGATCCCGTACTTTGTATTATAACTAAGGAAGGTATAGAACTTAATGATGGCAAGTTAGCTGATATAGCACCAACTATGTTAGAATTGTTAGAATTGCCAATACCAGAGGAAATGACAGGTATATCACTAATAAAATAAACATTCAATATAATTGAATGTTTTTTTTGAGAAAAAATGGTACGAGTATTGAAGAAAAAAAATTACTTTGATATAATCATATTAGTATACAATAGTATCAGAAAATAAGGTGGTATAAGTATGAAAAAGAAAAGAAAGCTAATTAAAGAAAGGTTATTGGCAATAGTTTTTTTTATAGTATTTGTTGGGACTTTATTTGCTAACATTATAGCTATAGCTGAGAGTTTACCACTTGAAATAGATAGTATAAAAATAACTGATAAATCAGATGATGTTACTGGTGACATTCTTGGTTCTAGTAAAGATGAAGCAACGAATAATATTACTTTTCATAAACTATATGGTTTTGTAAAATATGATATAAGTATTAAAAGCAATATGGATAAAGATGTAACAATACTCTCTATTACTGATGATAATAATAATGAGTATATTGCATATGAATATGATAAACATGAAAACTATAATTTGAAAGCTAATGGATCATTTGATTTAGCTGTTAAAGCCGTTTATAAAAATGAATTGAATGATTTATCTAAGAGAGAACAAGCTTCTAAAGTAACATTTAAAATAAAATATTTGGATGATACAGAGGAGAAGGAAAAAGAAATTGTTATTAATCCTAAGACTGGGGATAGAATAAGTATTTATTTTGTATTGTTAGTTGTATCAGGTGTTGGTTTTGTTACTTGTATTCTAATAGATAAAGACAGAGATAAAAAGAAGATATCAAAAATATCTGTGTTGATTATCTCTGGATTATTATTAACTCCTGTAATTGTAAGAGCTACATTATATTCATTTAATATATTATTAAAAAGTGATATAGAGTTATTAGATAAGATGATTGTTACTGTTAATATTAATGGTAAAGAAAAAGAGATTATTAATAATTATGGGGATATAATAAGTGGTTTGAAGACACCAACAGAAACTGGGTATACGTTTGATAAATGGGTTTATGAGGATGGTAGTGATTTTGATCCTTCTAAACCTATTACAGAAGATATCAAATTAGTAGCTAGATTAGTAGCTGATGAATATACTATTAGTTATGATTTGAATGGTGGAAATATAGCTACTAATAATCCTACTACATATAAAATAACAGATAAAATTGAGTTGGTTGAACCTACAAAGGAACATTATGTATTTATAGGGTGGACTGGCACTGACTTGGTGGAACCAACTAAGAATTTAGTAATTGAGAATAAAACCGGGAATAGAACTTATGTTGCAAACTATTCTCCTAAGGAATATTCAATTACTTATGAGGGATTACTTCCAGAGGAGATTAGTAGTTTAAACAATCCTACTAGTTATAATATAGAAAGTTCTTCTTTCACTTTAGTAATTCCTGCAGATAGAGTAGATTCTGATGGGGATAAAACAGAATTGTTTGCTGGTTGGAAAGAAAATGAAACTATTTCTTCAACAATTACATTACCAAATATAAATTCTATGGGAAATAAGAGTTTTGAAGCTCAATGGGTTCCTGCTGAAGATACAATTTATACTATAACTTATAATTTAAATGGTGGTATTACAGAAACTACTAATCCAACTTCATTTACCAAAAAAACTGAAACATTTACATTAGTTAATCCAACTAAAGTAGGATATACTTTTAAAGGATGGTCAGGAACAGATTTAACTGGTGATGAAAATATTACTGTTAAAGTTAATAAAGGTACAAGAAATAATTTATCTTTTGAAGCAAATTATACACCAAATCAATATCAAGTAATATTTAATAAGAATGGTGATAATGTTGAAGGTACAATGAGTAATCAAACATTTACTTATGATGTTAAAGGTAATTTAACTAATGTTTCTTATTCAAGAGAGGGTTATACATTTACTTCATGGAATACTAAATCAGACGGAAGTGGAACGGCATATAATAACCAAGAAGAGGTTGAAAATTTAGTTTCTGTATATAATGGAACAATTGATTTATATGCACAATGGAGTCCTAATTCATATAAGATAAGATTTAATGCAAATGAAAATACAGCTGAAGGTTCTATGGAAGATTTAGATATGGTATATGATACATCTAAATCATTAACTTTAAATAATTTTAGTGTACAAGGATATATTTTTGATAGTTGGAATACTAAAGCAGATGGTACTGGTACTAAAATGATAAACGGAGCAGAAGTTAATAACTTAGCTACTAGTGGTTTTGTTAACTTATATGCTATATGGAAAGCAAGAACTGATACTGCTTATAAGGTTGAATATTATCAAGAAAATATTGATAATAACGAGTTTTCTCTTTATGAAACGGATTATAAAACTGGTACAACAGATACTGATGCAACAGCAATAATTAAAACGTATGATCACTTTACTTATGATAGTACTAATAGTCAAAATAATATTTCTGGAAACATTAATAGAGATGGAAGCTTAGTGTTGAAAGTATATTATAAGAGAGAAATACATACTGTTAGCTTTGATTCTAATGGTGGTAGTCAAATAAATGATATAAATAAGAAACATGGAGCAAAGCTTTTAACTACAGAATTATCAACGCCAACAAAAGCTTTAGCTGAATTCTTAGGATGGTATACTGATAGTGAAAATGGCAATTTAATAAATAGTGATATTGTAATTAATGAAGACATAGTTTTATATGCTCATTGGTCAGTAACTCCGTTATGTCGTAGAGCGACTACACTTCATACTGATACTTGTGCTAGAACTACTAATGCTGGTTGTCGTAAGGCTGGATATTATGCAAATGGTCAATATGGTACAACTACAATAGTATATGGTAATACATCTGGAGAAACTATAAAAAGTGGTGATGCTTTTGATTGCGATGTCAATGGAGATGGAACATATAATCCAGATAATGAGAGATTCTATTATATAAAAACAAAAGATGAAAAGGCTGTAATGGTATTTTATTCTAACTTTGAAGGTGCAGATGGAATTCAAACTATAAATAATTATGAATATGAGGAAGTGTTAGATAAGTTCCCTACAGTTGAACAATGGACTAATGTTGTTACAGAATATAATGGTTACGCAGCTAGAATGTTAAAAGCTGACGAAATAGTAACAGCTTGTGATGTTCAACCAGGAAGTTCAACATTATTAAATAAATGTGATTATATACTTGAAAATACATCATTTAGAATAAATAATACTTCAATTGTTAGAACCGGAATTTGGGTAGAGATATATAACAATAATTATTATCGTTTACAAAGTTCTGCTTTAGATTTCTCTTCTGTAGAACATACAAGTAAGAATGTAGCTAGACCTGTTATAGATGTTCCACTTTATTTAATTGATAATTCATCTATAACAACATATAATGTTCAGTTTGATTCTTTAGGTGGATCATTTGATAATTCAAGTAGTGATATTTTAAATGTTGAAGTAAATAATGGTGGAGTAATTAGAATTTTACCAACCCCAACTAAAAATGGTTCAACTTTTGAAGGTTGGTATACAGATACAAATTACACAGAGAAAATAAATCAACCGCTTTTAATAAATTCTGATAAAACATATTATGCTAAATGGAGTTATACTCCTAGTCATGTTGAATTTGATCCAACAAATGATGCAATGAGTACATATTATAGTAATATTTCAACTTGGAAAAATGACTCATCGACATTCCAAACAAATATGGATAATAATTTTAATTCAAATAGTTGTCAATCTTGTGATGCCAGTGCAAGTAATCCATATCAATCATGTCCTATAAATAGTGAATCAAATAAAAATCAATGTGATAGACCAAATGGATTTGATACTGGAATGAATGCTAATTTAAATGTTTATTTATCTAATGAAGCAACTAAAGTTAAGGGTGAACAAGTTAATTATGTTACAGTATCTAATGGAATAATTTATAATATGATTCCAGGGGAGACTTACTACTGGGAATTAAAAGATGATACTAGTATATATGGTACTGTTAAAGTCCTTGGTGAAAGAAGAATTATAGATGCTGGTGCAGTACGTAATGTAAGAGATTTAGGTGGTTTATCAGTTGATACTGATGGAGATGGTACAATTGATGGAACTCTTAAATATGGAAAAATGTATAGAGGTGTAAGACTTGCATCTAGTAGTGATGTTTCATCGCTTGAGAAATTAGGTATTACTGAAGAGGTTGATCTAAGAGGAAACCAATCTGATCCAAAACTTTCAAATTATGTACCGTTAACTATAACAAACTATGAAATAGATAGAGAAAATTATTTGAACAATTATAAGACTTTTAGAAGTGCTTTAAATAGAGTAATGGATGATGTTATTAGTGGAGAATCAGTATATTTCCATTGTAAAATTGGTACAGATAGAACAGGTACATTTGCTTATTTCTTAGAAGGATTGCTCGGGGTATCTGAAGAAGATAGATTACAAGATTATGAATTATCTTACTTCTATGGATTATTAAATAGACATCGTTTTTATAGCTATCAACCTGGTTCTAGTATTACGCATAGGTTTGTATATATGCATGATTTATATCCTACAAATGAAGATATATATAATTATTATATGAGTGGATCTACAGATGCTACTAGAGATGCAGATGCGCAAAGAGTAATTGATTTTAGAAATGCTATGATTAATTATTAGTTCAAAAAAAGGTTTTAGAAGAATTCTAAAGCCTTTTTATATGCCTAATAAGATGCCGGCAATTTTAAAGTAAATAATTAATGAACAAGCATCTACGATAGTAGTTATAAATGGACTTGCCATAACAGCGGGGTCAAAACCTAATCTTTTGGCCAATATAGGCAGAGTACAACCTACCAATTTAGCAACTGTGATAGTTATTAATAAAGTTCCGCATACTACTAAAGAGATAGTAAAGCTTAAGTGATTTAGCAGCATTAGTTTAGCGAAGTTAGCTATTGCTAAAGTTAAACCACATAAGATAGCAACTCTTATTTCTTTCCATACGACTTTTAAAGTATCTTTATACTCTATTTCATCTAGAGATAAACTACGTATTACAGATACGCTAGCTTGAGATCCTGCATTACCTCCTGAGTCCATCAACATAGGGATGAAAGAAGTTAGTACTACATAAGCTGCTAATGCGTCTTCAAAATGTGTAATTATACTACCGGTAAAAGTGGCGCTTATCATCAGAAGTAATAACCAAGGAATTCTTTTGCCATATGTTTCAAATACGCCTGTTTTCATGTATGTTTTATCAGTTGGAGTAATGGCAGCCATTTTTTCAATGTCCTCGGTAGCTTCTTCTTCAATAATATCGACGATGTCGTCAATTGTTATTATTCCTACTAATCTATATTCTGAATCAACTACTGGCAAGGAACTATAGTTATAATCTTGGAAGAGATTAGCAACTTCTTCTTGGTCCATTAAAGTATTAATGGGATGTTTGCATTCTTCCATAACATCATCAATTAGAGTTTTGGGATCGTTAATTAATAATTCTTTAACGGATACGGATCCTAGTAGCTTTCTTTTATCATCTGTAACAAAACAACTATCGTATGAAACAAAATCATCTTTTTGTTCTCTAATTCTTTCTATTGATTCTTTGATAGTTAATCCTTGTTTTAAATGAATGTATTCAGTGGCCATTAAGGAACCTGCCGAATCTTCAGGATATTTTAGTAATTTGTTAATATCCGCTCTTGTTTCTTTATCAACATTACTAAGTAATTTTGTTACCATGATAGCTGGCATTTCTTCAAACAAGTCGGCAGCATCATCTGTGTACATATCTTCAATCAACCACTTTGATTCTTTCTGAGTTAATGAACTAATTAATTCTCTTTGAATATCCTCATCTAAATTAACAAAAACGTCTGTAGCTTTATCTTTAGGTAGTAATCTAAATATTTTTATTAATCGTTCATCTTTAATCTCACTTAAGAACGAGGCGATATCGTATTCATTCATTTCAACTAATTCTTTTTTTAAAGCACTAGCATTTTTCTGTTCAACTAATTCCTGTAATTTTTCGAAGTCCATAAAATATCACACTCTTTCCTTTTTCCTATATAATGATATATTTTATTGTATTACTAGTCAATAATTATATTTAGTCTTTTTAGTATTTATTATATTAAGTTATTATAGGATGGATAATGTTACACTCGTAAATTGTTTGGACGAGAAATAAATATTATTATTATTCTATAGTAAGGTGATAATATGAAATATTTTAAATTCTTTTTGATATTAATATGTATTCCGCTTTTAGTTCTAGCAGAAGAGTGTGATACATCAAAAATAACAATTACTTCTATGGAACAAATTGAAATAGAAGGTAATACAAAAGTTATTAGTGATCCAACATTCGAGGACGGAAGTATAAATCTAGATTTAAAAATGTATGAAGTAGGAGATTCAATTACATATGACTTAACAATTAAAAATGATTCAGAAGATGATTATATGATAGATGAAGATACTTTTAAAACCGATTCTGATTATATAGAATATTCTTTAAAAACTAATGATAATACAAACATAGTAAAAGCTAACTCTAGTAAGGAAGTATCACTAGTAGTAACTTATAAAAAAGAAGTAGAAGATGATAAACTAACTAATAATAAGTTTGATGCTTCAAATAGTTTGAAATTATCTTTAAATACAAGTGATAAAGAAAAAGAATTGGATATAATAACAACAGATAATATAAAAGAATCAGTAGATCCACAAGAAGTAAAAAACCCAATTACTAGTGTATCTAGTATGATGTTAATAAGCTTTGTCTTGTTAATAACTGTTTTAATTTTGTATGTATTAATTAGAAGAAAAAATAAATATACTAAATTTGTAGTATTTGTTTTTGCTATGTTATTAATACCAACTGTATATGCCATATGTAAATATGATATAGAAGTAGAATCTACTATAGAAATAGAAAAATTACCTAAACTATATGATACGATAGTCGATTTATCAAAAGAAGAAAATACTTGTGTAACTAAATATGAAGGCGAAATAACTGGTGAGGTTGATAAGACAGTATTGGCTGAGAATGTTTACCTAGATGCTTGTCAAGATATTAGAAATGTTGTGTTTGGTAATTTTTGCTGGGAAGTAGTTAGAACAACGGAAACAAAAGGAACAAGATTGGTATACAATGGTGTGGCAAAGGATGGTAAGTGCGTAAGATCTGCTGCACTTCGTACAAGTGTAGTTATTACTAGCGATAGTATAGTATCTCTAGATTATGGTGATGATTATGATAATTCTAACGATTCTGCATTTAGTTATTTATTTGGGTCATCTTTTACCTATGATTTAGATAATAAAACCTTTACTTTAATCGACACTTTTAAAAAGAATTGGTCTGAAGAAACGTCTAATGCGATTATTGGTAATTATACTTGTGCTTCAAAAGAATCTACCTGTTCTACACTTTTTCGAGTAATAGATTATTCTAATCCTTATGAAGGAAAAGCTATGGTTTATACAATGGATGAAGTAGATAATTCTATAATTGGTAATTCGCCGTTTAATCTATATGGTTATTCTTTAACTTCTGCTGGATATATGTATAGCAAAGTTTATGACAATTCTATTATTGAAACGGATAAACCTTATCAGATAAAATATGGGACATCTTTTGATTATGATGAATCAACAAATACTTATACATTAACAGGAGAAACTATCTATGTAAAGGGGTGGAGTAGCAATTATACTTATGATGAAAATGATCCGAATTACACTTGTTGGAATTCTACTGGAACATGTTCATCTTTGTTATATTTGCATACGAAAACTTCTAGTAGAGCTTATTTCTTCTCTCTTACTAATGGTCAAGGTATTATAGATTTTATAGAAGAGGCTCTAAATAGTAGTGATGTAAATAAAATAGATTCTCCAATAAAAGAATTAGTTGATTTATGGTATGAGAACAATCTTATTGATTATACTGATAAATTAGAAAATACAGTTTATTGTAATTCTAGATATTTGGGATTAGAAGATGGTGTTCATCCATTTGATTCAAACGGTAATCTGGCTTTTATGGAAATGAATGGTGATACCTTAAAATGTAGAAGAATAGTTGATCAATTCTCAATCAGTAACAGTAGGGCAAAATTAAAATATCCAGTGGCTTTAAATTCATATAATGAATTAGACTTAGTTAATGAAAGATCGTATTTTTGGCCTCCAACATCTTTTTGGACTTTATCTCCTTATCTTTTTTCTTCTGCCCTTAATGTCAGAGCTTTTACAGTCAATCCTAGTGGAGTGGGATCGCCATATATTAGTATTGGAGTTAGGCCTTCAATCTCTTTAAAAAATGAAATAAAAGTATTTGGTGGAAATGGTACAAGAGAAGATCCGTGGATAGCAAAATAACGTGTTATTTAAATACGTTATTCTTTGTGTTATAATACTAACAGAATTGATTATGATATGAAACGTCTATTATGATATGCTATAATGTATTGATATTATAGGGAAGTGTAATAAATAATGGAATTAAAACAGATAATTATTAAAGATTATGCGATTAATAATACTAATAAAATATTAAAACTTAAAAAGAAGATATTAAAATGTAAGTGCAAACTAGTAAAAGCATTTTTGATAAGAAGGTATAATAATTGTTTATTTAAATGCCAATCATTTTTCCCACTATCTAATAATATTAGTGATGATATTACTTTTCCTCACGGAATAATGGGAATTTTCGTATCATCTCATGCTAAAATTGCTGATGGTTGTACAATATTTCAACAGGTTACTATTGGAAGTAACGCTTTACCAGATTCAAAAACTAAAGGATCTCCAACTATTGGTAAAAACTGTTATATTGGAGCCGGAGCTAAAATAATAGGTAAAATTAAAATAGGGGATAATTGTAGAATAGGAGCTGGTGTAACGATAACTAAAGATATACCAGCCAATTCAACAGTTGTTAGTTCTAAATATCGTATAATTAAACATAAAGAGAATTTAAATAACGAATATATAACTATAGATAAATTAAAATAGAGCAAAATGTTTCACACCAATTGTAAAAAAACAGCTTTGAATTATATATTTGACAATTTTAAGATAAAATAATAAAATTAGAGATGTAAATTGCTGATGGAAGAATAGTAATTTTTATGATTTCAAATAGAGAGCTTATGTTTGGTGGAAATAAGTTGATATGTAAAAATGAATCTACTTCTTAGAGTAGCTAATCACTACCGGGTTAAACCGTTATCAATAATTAAGTAAAAATAGGGATGGTACCGCATTATTTGCTCCTGCAAGTAATGTGGTTTTATTTTTGGGAGCGATTATTATGAGAGATATAGACTATTACCTAAAAGTAGATAATTTATATGATAGAGCTTTATTACTAGTCTCGGAATTATTTAAGAATAAAAAAGATAAGGCGGGTTTACCATATATAAATCATCTAATTAGGGTTAGTATTAATTTTGATACTGAGGAATTAAGAATAGCTGGTTTATTACACGATGTATTAGAAGATACAAAGGTTACTAAAAATGATCTTAGTAAGTTGGGGTTTAGTAAAAGAATACTCGAGATAGTAGATGGAGTAACTATAGAGGATGGATTAGATTATAATAGTAAGATAAAGAAAATAATAGATAGTAAGGATATGGATATTATTAAGTTAAAGTATGTAGATATGTGTGATAATATGGACAAGGATAGATTATCTAAGTTACCTATTATAATGAGAAATAGATTAATAAGTAAGTATAAGAATAATTTGAAATTATTAGAAAAAGTATTGGAGGTAAAAAAGTGAGAACAGTTAAAGAGGGACAATTATTTAAGCATTTTAAAGGACATACTTATGTTATCGTAGCCGTTGCTTTTGATGCTGATAATTATAAAGAGAATAATCCTTTAGAATCAAGAGTGGTAGTATACCAAAATATTGAGTCGAAAGAGATATGGGTTCGACCTTATGATGAGTTCGTCTCGGAAGTAGATCATGAGAAATATCCAAATGTTAAACAAAAATATAGATTTGAAGAAATAAATAGTGAGAAGGAGAAATAATAATGATAGATATTAGATTAATAAGAGAAAATAGAAAATTAGTTAAGGAAAATATTAAAAAGAAATTTCAAGATGAGAAGTTGCCTTTGGTAGATGAAGTATATGATTTAGATATAAGAGTTAGAGAGATTCAAACTAAAGGGGATAATCTTAAAGCTGAAAAGAATAAAATGAGTGGGAAAATTGGCAAATTAATGAAAGATAAAAGACAAGATGAAGCTAATAAGATTAAAGAAGAAGTAACTAAGATGGCAGGAGAAATAGCTGACTTAGAAAAAGAACAAGAGGAATTAAACAAGAGGATAAAAGAAATAATGCTAGTAATTCCTAATATTATTGATGATTCAGTACCGATAGGTAAGGATGATAGCGAAAATGTTGAAGTGCAAAAATTTGGTGAACCAGTTGTACCAGAATATGAAATACCATATCATGCTGATATTATTAATGCAGTAAATGGAATGGATAAAGAAGCTGCTGGTAGGACTTCTGGAGAAGGGTTTTATTATTTGCTTGGAGATATAGCAAGATTACATGAAGCAATGATTGCTTATGGTAGAGATTTTATGATAGATAAAGGATTTACTTATGCAATTCCTCCCTTTATGATACATGCTGATGTAGTAACAGGGGTTATGTCTTTTCCTGAAATGGAAGCTATGATGTATAAAATAGAAAATGAAGATTTATATTTAATAGGTACTTCTGAACATAGTATGATCGGTAAATTCAAAGATCAAATAATTAAAAGAGAAGAATTACCAATACATATGACTTCTTATTCACCTTGTTTTAGAAAAGAAGGGGGAAGTCATGGCTTAGAAGAAAGAGGATTATATAGAGTACATCAATTTGAGAAGCAAGAGATGATAGTAATATGTGAACCTGAAGAATCTATGGACTGGTATGAAAAAATGTGGCAATATACTGTAGAAATATTTAGAAATTTCGATATCCCTGTAAGACAGTTAGAGTGTTGTTCAGGTGATTTGGCAGATTTGAAAGTTAAATCTTGTGATATTGAAGCTTGGTCTCCGCGTCAACAAAAATATTTTGAAGTAGGAAGTTGTTCTACATTAGGAGATGCCCAAGCTAGAAGATTGGGTATTAGAGCAAAAGGAGATAAAGGTACTTATTATTTACATACGTTAAATAATACTGTAGTTGCGTCTCCAAGAGGATTAATTGCTTTGATAGAGAACAATTATCAAGAAGATGGTTCAATTAAGATTCCTAAGGTATTACAACCTTATATGGGTGGTAAGAAAAAAATAGAAGCTAAAAAATAGTTAGCTTCTTTTTTATCTTATGGTATAATTATTAATGATAGAGGTGGTATAACAATGAATGCAAGTGGAACTATAAAAGAAAAAAAGGCTAAGTATAATTCTATTGTTAAGAAAATTGAGATGTTATCTAGGCAAAACGAAGAAGAAAAATATACCGATTATGATGGGGAAATAAAAAGTCTGGTCAAAGAGAAAGAAGAATTAGAAGAAGAGATACAAGCATTTGATAATAATAAAACTAGAATGAGTATTAATGAGAAATATAGAGATGCTATGTCTTTAGAAGAATTATTAGAGTTAGTTGAAAATACATTAGATATTAGTTTAGTAGTTGGATATGAGAGTGATGATTCTAATTATTTAAAAGCGGTAAGATTATTAGTTAAAGATAATACCACTTTAGAAAAAGAACGTAAAATAATAGTTGGATTATTAACAGATTTACGTAATGATAAAGCTATTGATGAGAAACCTTTTAAAGCAATGAAGAGGGCTGTAATGGAGTATTATAGTATTATTCTTGATGGGAAAATAGCTTTTGATAATCAAAGTAATGATGTATCACTTAATGAAGTAGTAGAAGAGATGGAAAATATACGAGAGAATCATGGATATGGAAATATGAGTGATGCTGAGCAAAAAAAGATGGATAGAGATTTGAGAAGAAAGTTCATTTTAAATGAGGAAGGAATAGATTTTACGAATTAGAAGAAGAGATTCTTCTTTTTTGTTATCTAAAAAAATCTTTTAAATAGTAAGATTTGTGTTATAATGTATAGTAGAGAAAGAATAGATTGGGATGTGGTCCTTATGGGATTATTTGATATGTTTAAGAAAAAGAAAGAGGAAACTAGTGAAGTTGTAACTAATAATGAACCAGTTCAAGTACAAAACGCTGACTCACAAGTTGTTGATAATGCTACACAAGTTATGCCTGTGGCATCTCAAGCTGACGTATCAGTAGCGTCTCAACCTACTGTTTTTGAGCCTGTGGCTCAGCCAGAAGTAGCTGTTAGTACTCCTGTGGATACTATGTCTAGTTCAATGGCTAGTTTCGATGTTCCTAATATAAACAATGTAGATGTTAATATGAACCAAGTTGTTAACAACGAAACTCCAGCACAAGTTACACAAGTTACGACTGATGAACAAAAGACGGCTTCTATAGACATTGTTCCTAATATGGAAGATGTTGCAGCTTTAATTGATAATCCGATTCCGGCTAAGTCAGAAGAAGAAAATATGACTGTTAATCCTAAATCAGTAATAGATAATACTGCAGATGTTAGTTGGCAAGATAATCCTTTTAAAGATGATACTGATAATATAATGGATAATTTGGTATCTAATGATAGTAATGTTATTTCAACTAATGAGCCTATGACAACACAAGGATTTGAACCTTTTAATAAGGAAGATGAAATACAAAATCTTTCAGATACTTCAAAAATGAACGTAATAGATGCGAGTTCTATTTTTGATGCACTTAGTAATGATAGTGAAGATAATAGTGTTGAAGATCCAGTAATAAAGGTTGAAGATGAAAGTGATAATGTAGAGAATTCTAATATATTTAAAACGGAAGCAGTACTTGAGAATAATAATGGTGTAGATGATGATTTCTTCCCAATTGTAGTTGAAGAAGATGACTCTAAAAAGAGTGATGTTGAAGATTCAGTACCTGATTCTACTGTTGAATTAGTAGATTTAGTAGATGAGGTTGCGGCTGTATCTGATGAAGCCGTTAATGAAAATACTATATCTTTAGAGAGAAAAGATTTAGAAATTGCTTCAGAAGCAAAGGAAAAAACTCCTATTTCTTCTTTTGAGGAAGAAACTAAAGAAGAGGAAAAAAAGGCAGATGAAGTTCAAGAGATTGTGGAACCTACTGAAGAAATTGAAGAGGCTTCAACATTGCCCGAAGAGATAAAGGAAGAACTACTAGAAGAAAAAGACGAAAAAGAATCTACATCTGAGGAACCAATTGTAGTTGAAGAAGTTGAGGCTATTAAAGAAGAACCAAAAGAGGTTATTGAAGAATTTGTAGGGCCTGTAATTGAAGAAGAAAAATTATTTACTATTTTTGATCTGCCACCTATTGGTGAAGAATATGAAGCATTTGTAGATGATGAGGAAGATATTGCTCAAAGTGAAGAAAAATCTAATAAAGAGATTGTAGTAGAAGAGGAAGAAGCTCCTAAGAGTATTGAAGGTAAAGAAGAGTCAAAAGGGGAAAAGACTGAGGATATATCTGATATGTATAGTCAATTAGATTTTAGGAATGATAAGATTAAATTTTGTGAAAATTGTGGAGCAATGATAATTGGGGAAATGACTACTGTTTGTCCAAGTTGTGGAGAACCGTTATAATAAGTATATAAGGGCGAAGGTATTCGCTCTTTTATTGTTGGGGAAATATGGTATAATACCTACCTAGGAGGGGATTTATTATGTTAAAAAACATGTGTTGTTATTTAGCAGTTCCTGCTAATGCAATAAATATTTATGATTACGCATGTAGCATCTATAGTGAACATAATGATTTTTTTAAAGAATATCGTACGCCTATAGGAGAAGATGGTAAACCAGTGTTTATTACGGCAGATACTTTTTTTAAGGCTGCTGGTATTCCTGAAGAATATCGGATGATAATGCTAAAAATTGATATGCCATTTTTGTTTCCGCTTGCACTTAGAAATAGGATAATTGGAAGAGAAGTTGCCTCTGGGTTGCCTTATGAATTATATCCTAGATTTGGTGAAAACTTACTTTTTGTTGATTCTTTCCTTGGAATTTGTAAGCCACTGGGTAATGGTTCGGTATCTTATACTAAGAAAGCCGATTTTGAATCTAAAGCAAATGTTTTTACTTATAGCCAAGTTGTAGACTTTATGAAAAAGCTTTTAGATTATGGACTTTTAGAACAATATAAAGAAGCTTTAAGTAAATCTTTGTGTCTAAATAGTCATATATACAGCGGATTCAACCTTAAGGATGTTGATAGAGAGTTAAAAAGTATAGTAAATGATAATAAATCTATTTCTGTTTTTCCAGATGTCTGGAATGTAGATGAAGCTCTATATGAATTGCTTTCGATGTCTGCTGCGCAAAGGTGGGAGCCAGTTATGCCATTATTGAAGAAAAATCAAAGAATTTTGGAATATTATGGAATTAATATAGACTTATCTTTAGTTCAAGATTTTAGAATAATTAATAGAGATAAAAAGTCAATTAGTTTTAAAACTGGTAATGCTTTAGTAACTATTGATTTAACTGATAGAGTTCCAAATACATACGATGTGTCATCGGCTTCGATAACTATTTGCGAAAATGGTGTTGTTGATAAGTATTATTACGCTTTGAAAGATGTAATAAATATTGATGATGCTGGTAAGAAGTTGGCCATTGCTAGGGAAACACCCGGAAGCATGCTCGTAGCAGATGTATATAGTGATGCTGCGGATACAAATAGGCAATATAGCTTAAGAGTTAGTGAGACATTTAGTGGTTGCTATGGTGGACCAAGTAGGGAAATTGTAGTAAGTGAAGTTGAGCCGGTTGATCAATATGATAATAATGGTATGGGACTATCTTATAGTACTAGTGGTAATACTCAACAATGGGAACTATTAAATCCTGGAATTACTTTTACTAGTTATGATTATCCTAGAAGTGGCAAGATGAAGAGTGATGGTTCAATATGTACTTATTCATCTGAATCTTATGCTGGACTATTTTCCAATGGAGATGTTGATGATGAGGAGTTAAATATACTAGTTTCAAAATGGTTTGATACAAATTCTTCGCGTAGATTTTATGTTAATTTTGAAGATGATTGTTCTTTTAGAATTATTTTTCGTGGACCTGCTGATATGGTTATTATACAAAAAAGAGGAAATCAAATGATTTTTGTTGTAGAGACAAATAGTCTTAGTACTGGATGGAGAACAATCCAAAATAACTCGATAATAGCTAGGAGCGGGACAATAAGTACATCTGATTTAGAAGATATTCTTACTGTACTTAAGTATCTATATATATCTGATGAATTTCGAGATTTTGTTCAAAATGCTATTGATACTTATATTAGATTCCACCAAACTGGTGAAATAGTTGACTATCATTATGTTTATAAAGCACCGTTTGGGGGGCTACCTTTTGAACAAGTGCGCGATGCTATTGTAAAGGGTGAATGTGTCCCTGTGGAGCATATTTTGAGACAAATACGTGAATTGTTTTTGGGAGACCGAGAACAAGTACAAGTGAAGAAAAAAACGAAGTAAAGAAGATTTATTTCTTCTTTTTTTTGTGGTATAATCCTTGGGACGAGTGGAGGTGTATTATGAATTTACCTAATATTAAAGAAGCAAGAAAGAGAACTAAGAATGAAGTTGAACATATTTATTTAGAACAGGAATATGATAAGAATGCTTTTAAGAATAAAAAGTATTTTTTAAGAACTTATGGGTGTCAGATGAATGTTCATGATTCAGAAGAAATAGCGGCTAGACTAGAGTCTCTTGGTTTTGAATCTACGGATGAGTTAGAGAAGGCAAATATAATAATATTAAATACATGTGCTATTAGAGAGAATGCTCATGATAAGTTATATGGTTTCTTAGGGAGATGTAAACATGCTAAAAAGTTAGATGACAGTATTATTATAGGTATTTGTGGGTGTATGGCTCAAGAAGAGGGAGTAGTAAAGGAACTAATGAAGAAACACCCTTACGTAGATATAGTTTTTGGTACTCATAATATTCATGAATTACAAGATTTAATATTAGAAAGAAATAGCAAACAGAATATAAGAGTTTATTCTTGTGAAGGAAATGTTTATGAGAATATTTCTTATAAAAGAGATTCTAATATTAAAGCTTGGGTTAATATACAATATGGATGTGATAAGTTTTGTACTTATTGTATAGTTCCTTATACAAGAGGGAAACAAAGAAGTAGGAAGAGTAAAGAAATAATCAAAGAAGTAAAAGATCTTGTTAAAGATGGATATAAAGAAGTAACTTTACTTGGACAAAATGTTAATGCTTATGGTAAAGATATAGAGGGTGAACTTAGTTTTGCAGATTTATTACAAAGTGTTGCTGAAACGGGTATAGAAAGAGTAAGGTTTGTTACTTCACATCCATGGGATTTTACTGATGAAATGATAGATGCAATTGCTAATAATGATAATATAATGAATTATATACATTTACCATTACAATCAGGTTCTGATAGTATATTAAAGAAAATGGGAAGAAGATATACTAAGAATGAATATTTAGAATTGTATAATAAGATTAAAGGTAGAGTAAAAGATGTTGCAATTACTACAGATATAATAGTAGGTTTTCCTAATGAAACAGAAGAAGATTTTTTAGAAACTTTAGATGTAGTTAATAAGTGTAAGTTTGATGGGGCTTTTACTTTTATATATAGTCCTAGAGAAGGTACTCCAGCAGCAACGATGGAGGATAGTGTTGATTTAAAAACTAAAGAGGATAGATTATATAAATTAAATGAATTGATAAATAAATATTCATTAGAAAACAACAAGAAATTAGAAGGTAAAGTAGTTAAAGTATTAGTAGAAGGTATATCTGAAAAAGATAATAATAAAGTATTTGGATATACAGAAACTATGAAACTTGTTAATGTAACTAATGCTAAAGAAGATATTGGTAATATTATTGATGTTAAGATAATAGAAGCTAAGAGTTTTTCTTTGGATGGAGAAAAGAATTAAAAATATAGATTTTTAGGGGTGATAAAATGGAAGAGTTCTTGGATAGAGTAGTACGTGTATTTAGTGTTCTTGAAAGTGTTGAGAATTATCTTGAAAATTTGTATAAAGATAGTATCCTTAATAATGATAATAGAAGAATACTGGGTCAATATGAAATTATTCGCAATTTAAAAAATGCTTTAATGGACTTGGTTTGGTATCCTACTTACGTGATTATTGGGGATATGAGCTGTCCTGAAATAAGTATGCGGTCAGATATAATAAAAAGAATAATTAGTTTATCTAATCAGGGACTAGATACAAGCTATATGGATCCTATAGAATTGAAAAAGGCTCTTATTGCGGCTATTCCTATGCCAGCATTATTTGATGAAATGGAAACTTTTATTACGTATAGATTAGCAGAACCATTACCAATGATAAATTGTAGTAAATTAGATCCTAATGATGAAAAATCCTTAAAGCCCTTAGAAAACATTTTGGAAAAGGCACAAGAATTACGAGAATTATTAAGAAAATATAATGCTTGGTTTGTATCGGCAAGTAAAAGTGGGGTAGAAATGCCTTTACCTAGGACATTGCCAGACCCTCTAAGAAATATGATAGTGACATCTCCTTATTATGATGATAAATTAAAAATGGTTTTAGTTCCAAAAGAAATTATAAAGATGGTCGAAGATTATGCTAATGGTTATGAAGCTGAGTTAAGAAATTTACGAAGTTATACTTATGGTAGTGTTTTACCGATATATAATTATTATAGAGCACATAAAGAACATTCAAAGGGTAAGGATGATAAAATAAGTATTAAAGATTCTTTTGAATGTTTGCTAATGTATCATTCTGATAAAATCGGCGGTAAGTTAGTTGATGATAAAAATGATGGTCCTTTTTGCTTGTTTGTTAAATTATTAGTTAATAAACTTGTTTTGTTATTGGGAGAAAAGAAAATTAAAAATATTGTAGATCAAAAAATGGCAGAGGTTATTGAATGGTATAAAAAACATAATGAAGTTTTAAATTGGTTATTTGGAGTTTCAGTTGACTTTGATTCTAAAGTTCCGATTGTGGATCAAATAGCTATATTAGAAAAAGTTCGTATGGAAGTAGGAAGCGACATTTCTATTTGTAGTATATTTGTTAGTTTTTTAAAAGAACATGCTGTAGCAGCCGATAAGAATCAGCATTTAGTTGAAGAGGTACGAGCAATCAATAACGGTATTAATGATTTGTATGAACTATCTATTAATGATGAACAAATTAGAACGGCTATAAGAGCACTTCGAAGCAAATCAATAACTATTTTAAGTGCCTATGCTTTGACTTATCGTAAAAATTTGATGCAAGGTATTAAAAAGGATCCTATATTAGAGAAAGTAAATGATGATGATCTTGATAATGTATTGCAGCGTTTGTATGAATATTGGGATTCTATTGCAAAAATAAGATCTAGTTCTTTAAATAGTTCTAGTGAACCAATGGTATTGACTCTTTAATAATCATTATCTATAGTATTCGAATAGATAATGATTATTAAAGTTAAGGATATGATTCTTGATAGATAAATGATAAAATATAATTGTGAAGGAAGGTAATGAAGATGTCAAAGATTAAAGGTGTACATGCAAGAGAAATATTAGATTCAAGAGGTAACCCAACTGTTGAAGTTGATGTTATTACAGAAAATGGTGTATTAGGAAGGGCTTGTGTACCAAGTGGGGCTTCAACTGGAGAAAGGGAAGCTTTAGAACTTAGAGATGGGGATAAGAATAGGTATCTAGGTAAGGGTGTATTAAAAGCAGTGGCTAATGTTAATACTACTTTAAAGAATATAATTATAGGTATGGAAGTATCTAATCAAAGAGAAATAGATGAGGCCTTAATTAAAGCTGATGGAACTAAGGATAAATCGAAGTATGGAGCTAATGCTATATTAGGCATATCTTTAGCAGTATGTCATGCAGCTAGTAAAGAAGCTGGTGTTCCTATTTATGAGTATTTAGGTGGGGATAAAGCAGTAACGTTACCTGTACCTATGATGAATGTATTAAATGGTGGTGCTCATGCCGATTCATCTGTTGATTTTCAAGAGTATATGATTATGCCAGTTGGGGCTAAAAATATTCACGAAGCAGTTCGTATGGGTTCAGAAACATTTCATACTTTGAAAAAATTATTAAAAGCTGATGGACAAATAACAGCGGTTGGAGATGAAGGTGGTTTTGCTCCCAATCTAAAAGATAACGAAGAACCACTTAAGTATATTGTGAAAGCTATAGAGGAAGCTGGATATAAACCTGGAGAAGAAATAGCTATAGGAATGGATGTAGCTGCTTCAGAGTTTTATAATAATGAAACTAAGATGTATGATTTAACTCATTCTAAGGGTGGCTCAAAGACTAGTGATGAAATGATAGATTGGTTAGAAGAATTAGTTAATAAATATCCAATTATATCTATAGAAGATGGCTTAGGAGAAAAAGACTGGGATGGATGGAAAAAACTTACTGATCGTTTAGGGAAAAGAATTCAAATAGTTGGTGATGATTTGTTTGTTACTAATCCAAGCATATTTAAAGAAGGAATAGATAAGGGTATAGCTAATTCAATTTTATTAAAACTTAATCAAATAGGAACTCTTACGGAAACTGTAGAAGCTATGAAAATGGCTAGAGATAATAACTATACAGCAGTTGTTTCACATAGAAGTGGAGAAACTGAAGATGTGACTATTGCTCACGTTGTAGTAGCTTTTAATGCCGGACAAATTAAGACTGGTTCTCTTAGTAGAACAGATAGAGTTGCGAAGTATAATGAGTTGATGAGAATAGAGGAAGAATTAGGGGATAGAGCTAAGTATTTAGGAAGAGATGCTTTTTATAGTTTGAAATAGAATTTAATCTATTTCTTTTTTTGTTGAAATTAGGTATAATTATATATTATAAGGTTTAGTATAGGATGATATTTATGGATTTTGGAGTTAATACAGAGTTTATTAAGAACTTGGCTTCTACTTTAAAAAAAGAAGCCGCAAATATTGAATCAACTATTGAAAATATATATCGCAAATTGGAAAATTTAGAAAAAGATCATGTTTGGGAAGGCGATGCCTATAAGGCGTTTTGGGCTGATTGTAAAGCATTTCGTCCGGCTTTAAATCAAGTACCGGAGGTAATAAATGACTTTGCTAAATTCTTTGATGGGAAAGTTCATTCTAATGCAGATACGTTACATACTGAAGTACAAAATGCTTATAAGGAAATTGAAGGGGCATAGAAAAGAGGAATTATTATGGCTACATACAATGTTAAAGATCAAGCTAATGCTGCAGTAAAAAAGTTAAAAGATGTTAATTTAGACCTTAAGAAGTACGTAAATTTTATTACTTTAGATGATAAACCTCTTGATTTGTCTGCGGTTACTGAAAAGATAAAGAATATATTAAATGAAGCGGCTGAACAAGCTAGTGGAATACAAAATATAAATGATTAGGAGAATAATGATATGGGGAAGGTAAAATGCAATAAAAATGGCTTATCTACTTTTATTAAAAATGTTGAAGAGTTATTAAATGAGTATTCCGCTTTATATGCTAGTGCAGTTGCTGAGGTAGAAACGCTAAATGACCGAGCTATTAGTGGTGTTAAAAATAGTTTAAGTGTAACTCCTAAGATGATAATTATTAATGAAGGAACGCCTGATGAAAGAGCCGAACCTAATGAAAAGTATGATTATCTTGAAAATGAGTTAAGTAAGGCTGACTTGAATTCGATACGAATCTCGGATATGAAGGCAACCAAGGGTAAGATTGAAAAAATACTTAGTGTGATTATTTCGGGTTTGAAAAAAATAGAAAAGTCGGTAAGTAAGTTTGAATCAGAAACTGGGGATGTTGAATTTACTGTTGAAGCTAAGAAGAAAGTAGTAGTAAATAACGCTACAGGAATTTCAGTTACACAGTTATTATTTACTGTTACTAATCCAGACGGAACTGTTGTAGAATATACTATGTCTGAATTATTAAATGCTTTTTATACTATGCAAGGTATGGAAATGAATAGTGTATATCAAGCAGCTTTGTTAGCTGATGAATTAGGATTAAATGAATTAACTGATGAAGATTTATTACATATATTACAAACGTCTAAGTCGGTAGTTAATTTTGCCTTTGATTTAGGATTATATGATGTTGCTAGTAAAGATGATTTAGAAAATTACAAAAAGAATTTAAAGGATGCCGGGTTTACGGTTTCTGCTGATGCATCATCTCTTCTTAAGAGTGTTAATTTTTATGATGATGATACTAGAAAAAAAGCTGTTAATTATTTGAATAAAGCTACAAATGCAGCTATATTTGGCGGAGCTTTTTCAGCAGCTGTTACTAGTCTGTATGGATTATATAATAATGATTCGGAAATCGTGAAAAAAGAAGAGAAAAAAGAAAGTTCTACGGGTCCAAGTGGGAGTCCTTCTTATCCTGGTGGCAATAATGGTGGCAACAATGGTGCAAGCTATGGCAGTGGTAGCTCCGGAGGCCATGGCGAAGGTGGTAAGTCTTCTAGCCATGCTAAAAAGACTCATGCTAGCAAGGCTAAGGGTAGATCTACTATAAAAAATCTTGAACCATTAGATCTTGATTATATAGATGATAATCTTAGTGTTGATGATATAGTTGAAGAACTAATGGTACCAGGAATGGCTAAACCTATAGAGGCCGTTACCGGTACTTTAGAGAAGCTTGTTGATACAGCAGAATTACCAGCTGATTACATTGTTATAGAACTAGAAAAAGATTATGATGATTTGGCTCGTCAAGAGTATGAAGCTCAGGGAGTAGAGGCAATTGAGACTCATAGAAAAGAGTTATATGCCCTAGCTAATGAATTGTATAATGCAGATGATAAGACAGCGTTAAGACAAAAGTTAAAAGAATTTGGGTATAGTGATGCCGATATAGAAATTATTATTACCGATGTTAATTTAACTACTAATGCGATTATTAGCGGTGATTTAAGAAAAGAATTAGCAGAGAGAGCTCAAAATCTTGCGAAAGCTGATGGTGTAGAAGAATTTAATACACTATATGACGATGCTCAGTCTTTAGCATTATTACAAGATGGTTCGGTTGATAAATTACTTGTTATATTGAGTAGTAATCCGGATATTAAAGCGGCTCAGGATAACTTAGCTTTAGTTGGTGCTACTTATAGTAATTCTATAGAGGGAGCAAATGTGGCTTTAGGAGAATTAGCTAAAGCTAAAGAAGAGTTGGTTAAAGTACAAGAGAGTATTGGTGTTATAATTAAATCCGAACCGGCTCAATGGAACAAAGAGATTCTTGATGCTTATAATGAAGAAGTTAAAAATCTATATAGCGCTAAAGTTAATGAAATTGGCAATGACTTTACTAAGTGGTCGGCTGATGATTTAGAGACATATCAAAAAGCATTGGATAATGCTAAAAATAGTCTTGCTTATAACTATGGCGTTGATAAAACCAAGTGGTCAGCTGAAGCAAAAACTAAGTATGATAATTCAATTAATAGTTTACAAAGCAAGTATGAAAAGGAATATGGTAAAGATCATAGTAAATGGAGTGATTCAGTTGTTAGTTCTTATGAAAAGAATAAAGATGGTATATATCATAATATAGCGTTAGAAGTTGGTAAGTCTAGATTAACTCCTGAAGATGAAAAGAAAGTAGCCGAAGCTGCTCAGTCTACTAGAGATAGAATAGTTGCAAAATATGGTGATCAAAGAAATTGGTCTGAAGAACAGAAGAAGGCTTATGAAGAGAGTGTTAATGCGCTTAAAGAAAAATATGCAGAAAACATTGCTGTAGATATAGATAAATCTTCTTTGACTCAAAATCAATTGGATGATTATAATAAAGCTGTTCTAGCATATAATGCAGCAGCTGAAAAAGCTAAGGAAGCAGTTGCTAATAGCGATAAAGCTAAAGAAGAATATGTTAAAGCACAAAAGACTCTTACTGATGCTAAAGAAAAATTCTTTGCCGAGTTAGCAGCCGATAAAGCGGCAAGTCAAAATAATCAAGGTCCTATAGGAATTCAAACATTGGGTGATGAGACTGGCGATTTGATTATTGGTGGCGGAGTATCGGTTACACCAACGGGAGGAAGTATAAGTGCTGATGGTGGAGAACAAGCAATTAATAATGGCGGAACAATTATTAATGATGATGAGGTCCCACGACAAGAAGCAATATCTAATAATGAGACAGGCGAAAGAATAGTTTCTGATGATAAAATAATTGATTATGGTATTCCTATACAAGAAATTAGTAATGGAGATATTAAGTAGAAAGATGGTGAAGATGTCAGTATGGCAGAGATATTTGATAAAAGCATTGTTAAAGCAACTATAAAGACGCTAGAAGATGAATTTGTTTCATTAGCTGAATCACTTGAAAAAGTTAATGCTTGTATTACTAAAGGGTTGGGTTCACCTGATCAAGCTGTATATGGTGATGCGGGAAACAAAATACTTGCTACATGGGATGAAAATAGTAGTACTCTAAAAAACTTTATATCTATATTTGATAATTGGAGTTCTACGGTTGCTGCAATAGCGTCAGAATATGCTGAATTGGATACTGGATTAGCTAAGATAGATGGGTTAGATGTAGACAACTTTAAAACTATTTCTAATGCGAATAAGACTACTTGGTTAGGTACGGCAGCTGCCGCTAAAAGCTATGCTGGGAGTACCAGTAAGTATACTGATGTTGCGACCGGGACTAAATATACGGAAACCACTAATCTTAAAAATGGTAAGATGGTTCAATACGTAGACTCTAGTGGTAATAAAGTAAAAGAGTATTATGATTTAAGTGGTAAGTTAATTAAAAAGGAGATTACTGGTAAGTTTGGTAAAAAGACTTACGAAATAGATGGTAAAACGACAAATGATCCGATTACTAAAGCTGAAAAAGCAGAAGCTGAAAAGCTAAAAAAAGCTCAAAGTGCATTAAAAGAGAGTGTTACAAAGAAACACGAAGAAAAAGCTGCTAGAGATAAAGAAAGAACATCTATTAGTAAGTATAAGAATCCATATGGTTTAGTTGGTCATCATCTAAGCTTTATTGAATCAGTAATACCTGGAGCTATTAAGGCATATAAGGATTATGGTGTTCTTCCGTCTTTAACATTATCTCAAGCGATATTTGAAAGTGGTTGGGGAACCAGTAATCTAAGTGTTAATCATAATAATTTTTTTGGAATTAAAACCGGTACGGCTTGGACGGGAGCTTCATATAAAGGATGGAGAGAATATAGTAGTTTAGCAGATTCAATAGATGATCATGGCAAATTGTTGTCTAAGAGTTGGTATAGACCAGTCATTGAAGCAAAAAATTATGAGGATGCTTGTTATAAAGTTGTAGAATGTGGATATTGTCCTACTTCGACATATGCACCTCATTTAATAGAGATAATTAAACAATATGGTTTAGATCAATGGGATCCCAAATAATGAAGATCAAGTGTTAACTTGATCTTTTGTTGTGATATAATAATATATATATTTAGGAGGAGAAGGAATATGGATTATGAGATTATTGGGGGAAGCTTTCCTATAGTGGAGTGTACTTTAAAAAAAGGAGAATCAATGACTACTCAGAGTGGTTCGATGGCTTATATGGATCCGACTATTACTATGGAAACAACTACTAACGGAGGAATTGGGAAAGTAGTTGGAAGACTATTTACTAATGAAAAATTGTTTCAAAATATTTATACGGCTAATGAAGATGGGGCTAAGATAGCTTTTGGTACTTGTGTACCCGGTTCTATAATGGCTATAAAATTAGAAAAAGGTAAATCTATAATTTGCCAAAAATCTTCATTTTTAGCATCTTATGGTACTATAGAATTATCTACATTCTTTAATAAAAAGATAGGTGTTGGTATTTTTGGTGGAGAAGGATTTATCATGCAAAAGATTTCTGGCGAAGGTACTGTTTTTATTGAAATAGATGGTGCTAATAGGGAATTTGAATTAGAAGAAGGACAACAATTAATACTTAGTACTGGTTATTTAGTGTCCATGAGTGAAACTTGTAGTATGGATGTTCAAACTGTAAAAGGATTAAAGAATATTATTCTTGGTGGAGAAGGTATATTTAATACAGTTGTAACTGGACCTGGCAAAGTAATAGTTCAAACTATGCCATTACCAAAGCTAGCTAATTCAATATATCCATTCTTACCACAAAAGGTGTCAACTACTGCTAGTAGTGGTAATGAAGCTATAGATGCGGCCACATCAATTATTAACCTATTTAATAAGAAAAAATAGTAAAATTTACTTTTTATCTTATTTGTTATAAACTACTTTTTAGTAAAAAGGAGTGATTGTTAATATGCATAATAAAAGAATAGTATCTTATTTATTAACTGCTTCACTGGTTTTGGGCAAGCCGATGGCTACTATTGCTGCAAACACGAGTGCTGAATTAAGTAATTCAAAGGCTGTAGAGTATCTAACTGGTCATATAGTTGATGAGAATATTACATATGTTGGAATTACTGCTGGACCAGCAATAGTAATAGAGGATTCTGAAGAAGGTCGTGAGGATACACCTGTGGAAGAAGCCGATAAAACCGTTGGTGATTATATTCAGTCATTAAAAAAAGATATGGAAGATGCCTATAATAATGGAGAATATGAGAGTTATAAACAAAAAGTTAGAGACTATATGGATTTAATAGTTGAATTCTTATTTTATGACGGGGAAATTATGGGTATTAGTAGAGAACAAATATCTAAAGAATTCTGGATAACTCTAATGCAAGATATGAAGTCACTTTCTGATGAATTTAATAGGAGGTTCCCCGGAGCAGAGGAGACTCTTAGTCGTACTGCTCAAATAGTTTTAAAGGCTATTAGAGTTTTACTTGTAACAGCTTATGGAGGTATATTAGATATTCAAAAATATGTTCAAAACTTAGTAGATACTTTTGTTAAACTTTATGGAACGCAAGAATCAGATGTAAAACGTGGAGAATATGCTAGTGGAGGGAAAACTATTACTCTAAAATAAGCTTTGTAAGCTTATTTTTTTATTGGTGGAAATATCTTTTATATAAGGTTATAATATAAGAGAAGGGTATGATGGATATGGAATTTGAAAAAGTTATAAGAGATAGACAATCTACTAGAAAGTTTAAGAATATGAAAGTAGAACAGGATAAATTAGATAAAATATTAGAAGCTGGTAGATTAGCGCCTACGGCGAAGAATATTCAACCACAAAGAATATTTGTATTACAAAGCGAAGATGCAATAAAAAATATAAATGAAGCATCTAAATGTATATATGGGGCTCAAACAGTTTTATTGGTGTGCTGTGATATAAATGAAGCCTTTAGTAGGGAGGATCATTCTACGTATTTAATTGATGGTTCGATAGTTGGAACTCACATGATGCTAGAAGCTACCAATATAGGAGTAGATAATATTTGGATAGATTTATTTGATAGAGATATAGTTAAAGATAGGTTTAAGTTAGAAGATTGTATAGAACCAGTACTTTTATTACCTATTGGTTATAGGGAAGATGATTGTCCTTATAGTATATTTCATGATAAGAGAAAGGATATTGAGGAAACTGTAAGTTATTTATAATTAGAAGGTGAATGAATGAAAATAATATCTTGGAATGTAGCGGGATTTAGAGCCGTTTTAAAGAAAGGGTTTGAAGATTTCTTTAAGATGGTCGATGCTGATATCTTTTGTATTAATGAGAGTAAAGTAACTATGGATCAATTTAGTTTTGAACCAGATGGTTATAGAATGTATCTTAATCCGGCTGAGAAGAAAGGATATAGTGGAGTATTAGTTTATTCCAAGATAGAACCACTTAATGTTACTTTTGGGATGAATATAGATGAACATGATCACGAGGGGAGAATTATTACCTTAGAATATAATGGTTTTTATTTGGTGGCTGTATACGTTCCTAATGTTAAAAGAGATTTATCTCGATTAGATTATCGTATGATATGGGAAGATGATTTCCGTAACTATGTTAAAGCATTGGAGAAGAAGAAACCAGTAATAATATGTGGGGATATGAATGTTGCTCACGAAGAAATAGATATTAAAAATGCTAAGGCTAATAGAGGAAATGCGGGATTTACCGATGAAGAAAGAGAGAAAATGACTGAATTATTGTCTTCTGGTTTTATAGATACTTATAGATACTATAATCCTAATAAAGAAACATATACTTGGTGGAGTTATATGGGTAAAGCTAGAGAGAATAATGTTGGTTGGCGAATAGATTATTTCTTAGTAAGTAATAGTATTATTAATAGTATTAAAGAGACAATGATATATACGGATATAATGGGTAGTGATCATTGTCCAATAGGTATTAGATATGAATAGAAAGATAATAATACTTATTATAAGTTTGTTATTAGTATGTGGATGTAGTAATAAAAAAAGAGAAATAATTGAATACTATGTAACTGTAGATAATGTAGATATTAAGGTTAATAGATTATTTAGTTATCTTAATTCTACTTTAGGTAGTTATAATGAAATAAAGGAAAATGATAGTAATATAGTATATAGTTATAATGATATAGAGATAGAAACATATATGGAGGGTGAAGAAGAAAAGGTAAGATCTTTTTGGTTTACTACTAATAAGTATTATACTAATGAAGGAATAAGAATAGGGGATAATGTAGATAAGATGCTATATGTATATGGGGATAACTATATATATATTAACGATATATATATGTATGAATTAAATGGTAGTAGTATTTCTTTTATAGTAGATAGAGATGTTATAACAGGAATAGAATATAGTTTAATCTAGGAGAATTATATGAAGAATAAAGTCATAATTAGTATTATAGTATTTTGTATATTATTATGTGTTTTTTTAGTATGGTTTGTTATTATTCCTAAGTATAAAGAATTAAAAGAGGAAAAGGTAATTAAAGAAGCTGTTATAGAAGTTAAGCTTGTAGATAATCTTAGTATACCTTTTAATGAGGAAGTAAAAGTATCAGACATGATAAGTAGTATTAATGGAAAAATAATAGATGATAAGTATATTAATACTAAGAGTATAGGAAATAAAATAGTTAAATTTAAGTATATGAATGATGATGGGATTGAGATACCTTATCAGTTTAAAGTTAATATATATGATGATGTTAAACCTATTATATGGTTGGGAGATAGTTATAGTATTAATACTAATTATAGCGGGGATTTAGAAAAAGACATTATGTGTGCTGATAATGAGACGTCTAAACTAAATTGTTTTATAGAAGGAGAATATGATACTAAAGTAGTTGGTAATTATAACTTAGTATATAAAGCTATAGATAATAGTGGAAATACTGAAGAAAAGAGTTTTGTATTAAGGGTTAAGGAACCTAGTAATAGTAGTAATAATAGGGGCTCTGTATATCAGAAATATAGTGATATAGTAAATAAATATAAAACGGACAAGACACAAATAGGTATAGATGTATCTGGTTATCAAGGAGAGATAGATTATCAAGTATTAAAAGATAATGGGGTAGAATTTGCTTTTATAAAAGTAGGGGGAGAAAAAGGAATAGATGGCGAGTATTATTTAGATTCAAAGTTTGTTCGTAATATTGAAGGTTTTAATGATGTTGGAATACCAGTTGGAGTTTATATATACTCTTTTGCTAAGAATACTAAACAAGCTAAGGAAGAAGCTTTATGGATTATGGAGCAAATAAAGGATTATCAAGTAGATTTACCTATCGTATTTGATTGGGAGAATTGGACTTATTATAATTATTTCGATATAAGTTTATTTGATTTATCGGAAATGGCTAGAGTATTTGTGGAAACAGTGGAAGGACATGGGTATAATGGATCTGTCTATGGTAGTAAGAATTATTTAGAAAAGGTATGGTTAAAAACATATGGAGAAGTATGGTTAGCTCATTATAATAGTTCTACATCTTATCAAGGTGATTATAAGTATTGGCAAATATGTGATAATGGTAGGATAGAAGGTATAAATGCGGCTGTAGATATCAACATACGATATTTAAATAATTGAAGGAAGAGGTAATTTATGAAAGATGTATTTGAGACAATAGGAATAATATTAAGTAATAATTTAGTAAAGTCAGCAATAATAATTGTTGTTAGTTTAATTGTTTATAAGATATTATCTAATTTATTGCTTAATAAGACTAAGAATATAAAAGCTGTAGATGGTAATAGAGGACAGACATATGTAAAGTTAGCTAATAGTATATTAAAATATTCTTTTATAATTATTACTTTTATTATAGTATTACAAACTAATAATATAAATGTTACATCTATGATAGCTGGGTTGGGATTAGCTGGAGCTGGAATAGTATTAGCTGTTCAAGATGCTCTAAAAGATATTATCAGAGGATTATCTATTATATCTGATTCTTATTTTAAAGTTGGAGATATTGTAAGGTATGGGGATATAGAGGGTAAAGTATTAGTACTTGGTATTAAGACGACAAGTATAAAGAGTTTATCTACTGGTAATGTGATATCTATTGCTAATAGAAATATTGAACAAATAGAAGTGGTATCAAATAATATATATATTAATTTACCATTATCTTATGAATTGAAGCAAAGTAAGGTAGACAATCTCTTAAAAGAAATAATTGATAGGGTAAGTAAGATAGATAATATTAAAGAATGTAAGTATTTAGGACCTAATAATCTAAATGACTCATCTATAGATTATCTAATGGGTATGGAGTTGTTAGATAACGAGAAAAAGAATCAAAGTAGAAGAGATGTGATTAAAGAGATATTATTAGTATTAGAGGAGAATGGTATAGAGATACCTTATAATCAGTTGGATATACATAATAAGTAGGATTTACATCCTTCTTTTTTTGAATTGTGTAAAGTAGATGTTTTAGACTGTAAAAAATATGTTTAGTTTTGTGATAATGTGGTATAGTATAAATATGATAGGAGTCCACTTAGAGAGTGGAATAATATGAAAGGGAAGTAGTATGAGAAAGGTATTAAATATTATTAAATATATTGTTATATCATTTCTTATATTATTAGCATTAATATTTGCTTGGATACTTGTTCAATCGCAAACTAGTCCGAATAAAGTTCCTTCGGTGTTTGGATATAAACCTTTCATAGTACTATCGGGATCGATGGAATCAGAATTATATAAGGGTGACTTAGCAATAGTTAAAAACGTTGATGTTGAGACTTTAAAGAAGAATGATATTATTGCTTTTAGAACTCATGATAATTATGTTGTTACTCAGAGAATAGTTAAAATAGAAAATGGAAATTTTATTACTAGGGGTGATAACAGTAGTGAAGATCCTGGAGAGGTAAGTAGTTTAGAAATAGAAGGATTATATGTATATAAGTTTAGTGGATTAGGAAATGTTTTTCTAGTACTACAAGAACCATCAACTCTAATTGTTATAATAGCAATAATAGTTATGGGTGGGATTACTTGGATGACTTTTGATAATAGTAAACTATCTAAAGAAGAAAGAAATGAGTTAGAACAACTAAGAAATGAAAAACATAAAAAGAGGGGTAAAAAGAAGGTATAGACATTCTTAATGTTTATATATATAAGTATTATGCAAGGAGGTGTGATAATGAAAAAGAATAATAGAAAGATTGCGACATTGTTATTATTGGCAGTTGTGGCTATTGGAAGTTATTTTGTTGCAGGTACTTATGCTAAATATACATCAGAGATTGCTGGAAGTGATGATGCCAGTGTTGCTAAATGGGCATGGAATATTAATGGAGATGATTTTACATCAGCAGCTGATGTAACAAATGGACATACTTTTAGTCTATTTGATACTATCAATGAAGCTGATACTACTACTACTGAGAGTGATGTTGACACAGATTTAATTGCTCCTGGTACTGGTGGATCATTTGATATTGATATTACTAACAATTCAGAAGTAAATGCAACATATGCTATTGCATTTACAGAAACTAATTCAGATAATATTCCAATCGAATATAGTACTGATGGTGGAAACAATTGGACAGGAACTGTATCTGATATTGATGTTGCAGCAACAAATATTGATATGGGTGACTCTGCAACTACTCTAACTGTTTTGTGGAGATGGGCGTTTACTGGTGCAGATAGTTCAAGCTACGCTAGTACTCAAACAGATGCTACTGATACAGCTTTAGGATTTGCTGCTAATAATACTGCTCCAAATGTAGAAGTTACAGCAACCGTTACAGTTACTCAAGTTGATTAATTTATAATTTCTTGAGAATTAGAATTATCGGTTTAATTATTACGGAAAGGAAAAGTACAATATGAACACTGATAGTAGACAAAAAAGAAATATAATCATTGTGACTTTAATTATTATTATCGTGCTTTTATTGTACTTTCTTATCCGAAGATTTGGTTTTATTGATAATATAGGTTTAATGGTGCCGACTGGAAATGTCGACATTTTTGAAATTGACTGTGATTGTATTGACGGCCAAAAGAATATTGATCCAATAGATGATGATGTCAACAAGAATATAAACAATGATGGTGGTATAAGTGTATTTGATAATTACAAGGTGTGGGATAATAAAGAATTAAGAATTTTTTCTAATCCTGCATATGAATATGAGAGTAAGATAGCTCCTGGTTCAGCAAATAGTTATACTTTTGTAATTAGAAATAATAATGATTACGATGTTGTTGTAGATATTAGTTTTATTGAAAAAAATGAAAAGAATATAAATATGAACTATAAACTTAGAAGTAAAGGTAAATATTTACTTGGTAATGATGGTGATTATGCTTTGATTACTGGTTTTAAACTTGAAAATGTTAGTATTCCAGCTAAATCACAAGTGCCATATTTCCTAGATTGGAAATGGGTTGATGGTAGTAATGATACAGAAATAGGATTTGATAATACTGCATCTTATGGGCTATCGATTCAGATTGGAGTTAAGTAGTTGATATGAGAATAATTAAAAAGATATTCTTTGTTTTGTTTTTGTTAATGTCATTATCTTATCTATATATAGTAGTGAGTCCAAAAATTATTAAAGGTTTTTATCCTTTTGGAATTAAGACCGCTATTGTTTTAACTGGTAGTATGGAACCTACTTTGAATATAGATGATTTTGTTATATTACGAGAATTAAAGGGAAGAGTTAATGTAAATGATATAGTTTCATATAAAGTTGAAGGCTCAGATGTAGAAGTATTACATAGGGTAATAAGTGTGGATAAGAATGTGGTTATAACTAAGGGAGATGCTAATAATAAAGAAGATGAACCTATCGATGTTAAGCAAGTAACGGGTGTCTATGCAAAGAAGATTAGGCATTTAGGGAAGATAATTAAGTTCTTTTCTAAACCTCTAGGTATTAGTTTTGCTATTACCCTTTTCTTATTTATCTTATTATATCCGACGGATTAATATTAATTAGATAGAGGTGAGTGGGTTGAGAAGATATGAAGTACCGAAAAGTTATAATTATGTAAAAGCTATAGTTTGTATTTTATTGTTGGCTATTGTGCTTTCTAATTCTTATCTTCTAGCCAAATACTACACCGGTATGACAGGGACTAGTGGTGTCGGTGTAGCTAAATTTGATGTTGCAATAGATACGACGGCTAATGCTAGTGATACTTTAGGGGTTGTTTCGGGAGTTAGTACTGCTGACTATATAGTTAGAGTTACAAGTACATCTGAGGTTGCTACTAATTATTCGATTGTACTTACTGATGTTCCAGATGGACTTGAAGTAATGCTGGATGATAGTGGTGTATATAAGACTCCTGTAAATCATGAAATAGTTTTTAGTGGGAATGATTGTGATAATTGTTCATTCTCTGTTAACGACTTAAATAGTGTTCATACACATATATTAGTGTTTAATGATCCAATAACTACTAATAATGGAGGAACTAATCAAATAACTATTAGTGTTAATGTAGATCAAAAAGATTAATGTGTTAGAAAGGAGACGTAATGATGAAAAAAAGGATTAAATGGTTAATAGTTCCTTGTTTATTTTTATTATGTTTTCTTTTATCTACTAGTATATTAAGTAAGTATTCAACAACTTTATCTAAAACAATAACCTTAGATATTATGAAACAACCATATGTTGCAGAAGTAAATGGTAGTTACTATTTTACTTTACAAGATGCGATAGATGCGGTTCCAACGACTAATACTAGAACAGTAGTTACTTTATTGGCCGATGTAGATGAGGGACTATCTGTAGCTAGTGGGCAAAATATTGCCTTTGATTTTCAAAATCGGACAATTACTAATACAAGTGTTACCGCTGCAGTATTTGAAAATAGGGGTACAATAGAGATTTCCAATGGATCTATTAGACAAGGATCTAGTATAGTACATGCTGTTATTAATAATTATAGTGGTGGTACTGTTAGAATTAGTGGTGGATCAATAGTTAATTCTGGAGATAGACAGGCAATATATAATAATGGTGGTACAGTTGTAATATCAGGTAATCCTTATATTAAATCGGTGTCTTCTGTTAGAGCAGCTGTTCATAATAATAATGGAACTATGACTATTACAGGGGGAACAATAGTATCAACTAATTATTATGGATTACAAGTAACTAAATCTGTTACTATTGGTATAAAAGATGCTGATCCTAATCCTAGTTCTTTATCTATTCAAGGTAAAAGTTATGGAGTATACGCTACTCAAACCTTTAAGTTCTATGATGGAACTATTAGCGGAGAAACTGCAGCGATTAATGATGAAAGTAAAATTAATGATAAAGAAACGGGATATGGTTTGCAACATACCGTAGATGGAACATATAAAAATGCTTTCTTGGAAGCTGGTAAAATAGTTACCTTTAATCCAAATGGTGGTAGAGTAAGTGAAACTACAAGGGCTGTTTTAGCTGGTGAGCAAGTTGGAACTTTGCCTATTCCGACATATACTAACTATACTTTTGATGGGTGGTTTGATGATCCGGTTAATGGTAATCAAATATCTAGTAGTACTATTATAACTGCTGATATTGAGTTTTATGCTCACTGGTCACAAATTTTAGTAGCCGAAATAAATGGAACACAGTATTACTCATTACAAGCTGCTATAAATGCTGCACCTAATAATACACAAACTACTATTACACTTGTTCATGATGTTTCAGAGAATGTTACTATTGCGGCAAGTAAAGACGTAATATTTGATTTACAAGGTTATACTTTAAGAAATTTACAGAGTGGCTCATTCCCAGTAATTGAGAATAGTGGTACTTTAGAAATAATAAGTGGTAATATAACTACTAATGCGACAAATGCTTTAATTAATAACAATAATGGTGCTACTTTAAAAGTTAGTGGAGGCAATCTTACTTCTACAGGTACTAGACAGGTAATTTATAATAATAATGGTGGTACTGTAGAAATATCTGGTAATGCTTATTTAAGTTCTACTGCTACTGGTGCTCCTAGTAATACTACTATGGGTAGAGGTACAGTACAGAATATGGCTGGAGGAACAGTTAATATAACCGGAGGTACTATTATAGGTGTTAATCAACAAGCTATATCTAATGAAGGAAATCTTACTATTGGTGATAAAGATGGAAGTATTATTGCTAGTACACCTGTAATAAGAGGAGAAACTTATGGAATAGTAAATGATGGTACTATGTTTAATTTCTATGATGGTAAGATAATGGGTATTACTGGTACAGTTAATGGCTCTATTGATGATATAGAAACTAATTCACAAATACAAAGTACTACAGAAGTTGTAGATAGTAAAACATATAATGTAAATTACTTAGCATAAAAATAAAGACTCTAATGAGTCTTTATTTTTCTATTTCTGATTCATATAATGTTTTATATTCTTTGCTCTTTTTTAATAGTTCTTTGTGAGTACCAGAAGCTTCTATTTTTCCATTATTAAGGAATAATATTTTATCAGAGTTAATAATGGTTGATAAACGATGGGCTATTATAAGGATTGTATATTTATTCTTCATGTTTTCGATTGCTTTTTGGATATGTTCTTGGGTTTCATTATCTAAAGCAGATGTTGCTTCATCAAATAGGATTATTTCTGTTTTTTGAACTAGGGCTCTAGCTATAGCTAGTCTTTGTTTTTGACCACCAGATAGGGTAACTCCTCCTTCACCAACAACTGTGTCATATTTATCTTTTAAACTGTTTATAAACTCATCTAGGCAAGCTAGTCTACACGCTTCATATATTTCTTCATCAGTAACATCTTCTTTGACTAGCTTTAGATTATCTTTAATACTAACGTTAAATATGTAAGGATCCTGGCTTATGATAGTTATATTTCCTCTTATACTATCTTTATCCAATTCATTTATATCAATATTGTCTATGGTTATTGTACCTTTATAATCATTATACATTTTACATAGTAAGGAAAAGATAGTCGATTTTCCAGCACCACTTTTACCTACGAAAGCAACGGTTTGTTTGGACTTTATTTTAAAACTAAGATTGTTTAGAACTTTAGGAGTATCTTCTTTATAAGCAAAGGTAACATTTTTAAATTCAAAGTCACCCTTTACTACATCTATATGAGTTTTACCAAATTTTTCTTTTTTAAACTCTTTATTTTCTATAATAGAGAATACTCTATTTGCCGAAACAGTGAAGTCGCTAATTGCATCTAGTAGGTTGCTTATACTAATGGTTACATAGGATGTGTTGAAAGAGTAATTGTATATTACTAGGGCTAGTGCTGCATTTAAAGATTTGTTAATTATTAAGATTACTAATATAATAGTTAGTAATAGTGAGGTAAAATCTCTTATTTCATAGGAGAAATATAACCATAGTCTATCTATTTTACGCATATTATATCTTTCGTCGTTAGCGTCTCTTATTTTTCTTTTTAAAGAGTTAGTAAAACCGTTTTCTGCATTAAGCATCTTTATATCTCTTGCACCTCTTACCATTTCATTTACAAAACTGGTGGCTAGTTCTTCTTTTTCTTTTATTTTTTCTGTATTTTCTTTTCTAATTGTTGTTCTTTTTTTATCTAGTAAGAAGGTAATTATAGTAACTAATAATAAATAAAAGAAACATGGTCTACTAATGATAAATATCGCTATAAAGATACCGATGTTTTTTACTATTTCTGTTATATGTTGAATCATACTATTAAATATATCAGCTAATTTAGAAGTATCGTTATTAATTCTTTGAATAAATACTCCTGAACCATTATCATCTAAAGCTTGATTTTCTAGCTTTAATATTTCTTTTCCTAAGTCTATTTGAATATTAGAAAAAGATTCTCGATATATTTTTTCCATGGTTGTTCTTTCAGCTAAATCTATTATATCGTATATTGATTCAATAAAGAAAAGAACTATGGATATTAGTATTATTTGATAGTAATTATTGGATGTAAGGGCAATAATTATTTTCGCACTAATAATAGGTACTATTATCCCAAATATTATAGCTATTATATGAGTGATTAAACAAATGGTTAATTCTTTTTTGGAATTTTTAGTATAAGGCCATGCTTTTTTGAGATCTTTTATAAAGTCTTTCATATATATCACTTCTTATTTGTTTTATTCTGAGTATTATTTTATCATAATATGTAGGGTATGTTAATGGAAAGATTATATGTGGTATATCTGTCGTATGTAATGTATTCTTATTGTTAGGTTTTAATTGACTTTCTTAGATTAAAATTGTATACTTAAACACGTAAAGCAATTGAGGAAGACGGCTGTGTTTAAGTAATTTGAAGAGAACTAATCAAATGGTGAGAGATTGGGAAATGAAAGAATATGGTAAATCACTTCTGATGTTTTGTTCTGAATATAGTAAGAATAAACGTTACTCGCGTTAAGAGATTAAGTGTATGAATAAGTTCATAAACTAAGGTGGTACCACGTATATTATGCGCCCTTAGATTGTGAACTTTTTATTTTGGAGGAGGATTTAAATGACAAAATTTAGAGAGTTGGATAAGCATCCAGTTGCTGAGGTTGAACAATCTATAATTGATTCTTGGGGTGGAACAGAAGAAATATATAATAAAACTGTTGCTAATAGGCTTAAGAGTAAAAAATGGGTTTTCTATGATGGGCCAGCTACGGCTAATGGAAATCCTGGGTTGCATCATATGGTAGCTAAGTTTTTGAAGGATACTTTTTGTAAGTATAAAACCATGCAAGGATATAATGTTTTAAGAAAGATTGGATGGGATACTCATGGTTTACCCGTTGAGGTACAAGTAGAAAAACAATTAGGTTTTACATCTAAAGATGATATTGAAAAGTATGGAATAAAAGAGTTTAATGAAAAATGTCGCGAGTCAGTATGGGAAAATGAAGTGTCATTTAGAAAACTTACTGAGAAGATGGGACAATTTATAAATTTAGATAGCGCTTATGTAACATATAAGAATGATTATATTGAGACTGAGTGGTGGATATTAAAAAAGTTCTTTGATGAAGGATTATTCTATGAAGGAGTTAAGATAGTTCCTTGGTGTCCACGTTGTGGAACTGGCTTAGCTTCTCATGAAGTAGCTCAAGGTTATCAAGAAGATACGGCTAATACTGTAATAGTACCATTTAAAAAGAAAGATGAAGATGTATATTTTCTAGTATGGACTACTACACCTTGGACCTTAATAGCTAATGTTGGTTTGTGTGTTAATCCTAAAGAAACTTATGTAAAAGTTGAATCTAAAGGATATAAGTTTATACTTGCTAAAGAATTAGCTAACCAAGTACTAGGTGATGAATTTAAGGTATTAGATACTTATAAAGGTAAAGATTTAGAATATATGGAATATGAACAATTATTACCATTCTTAAAGACTGATAAAAAAGGCTTCTTTGTAATATGTGATGAATATGTTACGATGACGGATGGTACTGGTATAGTTCATATAGCTCCAGCTTTTGGTGAAGATGATAATAGAGTATCTAGAAGATATGATTTACCATTCTTAAATCCAGTAGATGAAGCGGGATGTTATACAGATGGTCCTTGGAAGGGTATGTTTATTTTTGATGCTGATTTAGAAGTGGTTAAATGGTTAAAAGAAAATGATAAGTTATTTAAATCACAAAAGATGCAACACGATTATCCACATTGTTGGAGATGTCATTCGCCATTAGTTTATTATTCAAGACCATCTTATTACTTAGAAGTTACTAAGTTAAAAGATAAGATTATAGAAGAAAATAAAAAAGTAAATTGGTATCCTTCCTTTGTCGGAGAAAAACGTTTTGGTAACTGGTTGGAGAATATGAACGATTGGGCAATATCTAGAAATAGATATTGGGGAACTCCACTTCCATTATGGAGGTGTGAGTGTGGCCATATGGAAATGATTGGTTCACGTGAGGAACTAGCAAATAGAGCTATTGAAAGAGTAGATAGAGCTGATATCGAATTACATAGACCATATGTAGATGATATTCATCTAGAATGTCCTAAGTGTGGTAAAAAGATGAATAGGGTTGAAGAAGTAATAGATTGTTGGTTTGATAGTGGAGCAATGCCATTTGCTCAGTATCATTATCCATTTGAAAATAAAGAGTTATGGGAATCTCAATATCCAGCTGATTTTATTTCAGAGGGAATAGATCAAACACGTGGATGGTTCTATTCGTTAATAGTAATTGGAGTATTTGTAACAGGTAAATCGCCATATAAGAATGTACTAGTTAATGAGTTATTATTAGATAAAAACGGTCAAAAGATGCATAAATCTAAGGGAAATGCAATTGAACCATTTACATTAATTAATAATTATGGTTCTGATACGATTAGATTTTACTTACCTTATGTGTCTCCAGTGTGGACTCCTCTTAAGTTTGATGAAGATGGTTTAAAAGAGGTGTTCTCAAAATTCTTTAATCCGGTTAGAAATACATATTCGTTCTTTACTATGTATGCCAATATTGATGGGGTATCACAAGAAGATTGTCAAAACTTTAATGTGGATTATAAAGATTTAGATGAAATAGATAAGTGGTTATTGTCTAAATATAATAAGTTGGTAATGGATGTTACAAATTCTTTTGAAGAATATGATTTAAATAAGACGGTTAAGTATTTAGCTACATTTGCTTCAGAAGACTTATCTAACTGGTATATTAGAAGAAATAGAGATAGATTTTGGGGTAGTGAGTTAGATAATTCTAAGAAGAGCGTATACCAAACTACTTATGAAGTGTTAGTGGGGTTATGTAAATTAATGGCTCCTATTGTACCTTTCTTAAGTGAAGAAATGTATAGGGGATTAACTAATGAAGAGTCTGTACATATGGCTGATTTCCCTAAAGTAAACAAGAAACATATTAATAAAAAGATAGAAGAAAAGATGGACCTAGTGCGTAATTTAATTTCATTAGGTAGAAATGCTAGAGAAGAAGTTAAGATAAAGGTTAGACAACCTATTAGTCAGGCTATCTTAGATGGTAATAGTAAGAAAGTAATTGGCGCTGCTGTTGATTTGATTAAAGAAGAATTAAATGTTAAAGAAGTATTATTTGAGGATGATTTATCGAAATATATGACTTTTGAAGTTAAACCTAATTTCAAAGTGTGTGGTAAATTATTTGGTTCTTCTATTAAGGCTTTCCAAACTAATTTATTATCATTAACTGATGATGCGATAAAATCTTTACGTAATGGTGATCCAATTGTTATGGATATAGATGATAAAAATATGTCTATTACTCCTGATATGGTAGATATAAGAATAAGTGCTAAAGAAGGATTTGATGCTGCTTATATGGGTAATGACTTTATTATCTTAAATACTAATTTAACTGAAGATTTAATACACGAAGGTATAGTAAGAGAATTAATTAGTAAAGTACAGCAGCTTAGAAAGAGTAGAGATTATAATGTAGTAGATAGAATTACTCTATACTTTGATAGTAATGAAGAAGTAGATAAGTGTATTAAAGAATATGAGGATTATATTAAAAAAGAGACGTTGTCAAAAGATATTGTTAAAGCTAGTGGTTTAACAGAAGAGATAGATTTAAATGGTCATAAATGCTTTATTGATATTAAGAGATAATATCTCTTTTTATTTTGGGAAAAAAAAGATATAATGAGTATAGTAGGGAATGTATAATATGAAGAAGAATTATTTGTTCTTATTAATGATATTTATCTTTGGAATGTTTATGTCAATTGGTTGGGCGACTATAAGTGAAGAGCATTTATACATTAATGGTACAGCAACTGCGGCTAAGATGACAGGGGTGTTTATTAGTCAGGCTTATATAGTAGGGACAAGCAATGGTTCTAGAATAAATGCATATGGTGAAACTGTGCTTAATAGTAGAGTGGTATTAGATGCTAATGATGAAACATCTAATCTTATTATTAATGTGACTGTTATCAATGATACAAATGAGGTAAAAGCTTTTGATAAAATTATTTATGATAGTTCTTTTTATGATAATAGTAATATAGTTGTAGATACTAATGGGAGTTTAGTTTATGGGACGTTAATACCGGCAAATAGTTCTGTTAGTTTTAATGTTATATTTAGTTATGATAGCAATTATACTGCTAATAATAGTGCACCTTATGATAATATTTTAAATGGTATAATTAGATTTAAATTTGGGAAGAGTCATTCTATTACCTACGTAGATATTAATGGAAGTGGATATCCTTCATCTGTTATAGAAGGAGAGACTTTAAATGTTAATTTTGGTGGAAATGCTCCTGATGATGTTGAAGTAACGGGAAATTCTTCGAGTACTACCTATACCAAAGATGTGGATTATACATATAATAATGGAGTATTAGTTTTTGCTAATGTGACTGAAGCTTTAACTGTTAAAGGATTAAGTAATGGTCCTACAGTTATTCATGATATAACTACAACTGTATATAATCATAATAATCTAACGCCAGATACAACTACTTTATTTGAAGCAATTGCTGGACAACCATTGGTTACAGTTGATGCAAATGGAATAATTACTTCATTTGAATATACTGATGTAGGAACAGGGGTTGTGTTTACACCGGGATCATCATTTGATACAGGTGTTAATGCATTTGTTGCGGCAAGTTATACTATTCATTTGAAGTATAAAATGAATACTTCACAAAATATAGGAAAATATATATTAACGGCTTTAAAACGAGCAAACGGAAATAGATATCAAGGTTTTACATTATTGGTATACCAGGCATCACAAGTCCTTATAACTGCTTCTAATACTGGGGCTAATTTAAATCAAACGATATTTGGAACTAGATTGGGGAATGGATGGACAGTAGGGACAGATGAAACAGTTTATACTTTTGATATGACTTATGTACCTTCTCCTAATAAAGCAATTACTGCTTCTTTGCTTCCTGTTAGTGGTGGGGATTCTAATTATATTGCAAATACTAATCAATTATCTTATTATCCTGATAGTATAAATGATGTTTCCTTTGTTTTGGGAGGTACAGGAGTTAATACTAGTAAGGATGTTAGTAATATGACGGTTTTGGAATTTAGTATAAGCGTAAATTAATAGATTTTTTGGGAAGTAATTGTGTTATAATAAGATAGAATAATGGTGATGTGTAATGGATGGTAATTTTGAAATGCCTAATTTAAAGAAAAGTGAAGAAGAAAAGAACGAGCAAGTAGTTAACAATCCAAATAAAGTAGAGATACCTCAAGAGTACTATGATAAGTTACAAAAAGAGAAAGAGGCTAGATTAGAACAATTAGAGAAAAGACAGGTTGAAATAGAAATGAATAAGCAAAGTGGTGCTACTTTATTATTAATAATACTTAATATAATTGTTTTTTTTGCTTTAGTATATGGGATGAATAATATTAATAGATGGTTAGTGATTGGCATTCCTATTTATATAATACTAGGAACTATTATTAGTTGCATGAATAAAAAAGAAGAATCTAAGTTTAGTATAACTATATTGGTATCTTGTATGATCGGGGCTTTAGTAGGCTTTCTTGTTGTAATAGGGGCTAATAAGGGCGGCTTTGATGTATATTATGCTTTTGCTGTGGGTGTAGTAGGATTTTTAGGATATATTTTATCTCTTGCTATTACTAAACTTATGACAGATAGTAAGGCTGCAGCTTTACAAAAGATTTTTTATATAATAATAATTGGTGGTATATTAGGTGTTCCTTATTATTTTTATACTAATTACAAAACAGATTTTATGGGAATTATCTTTTCTGGTTCTGGAGAAAAAGAAGTGCTAGAGGCTAAAACAGAGGAAGATTTTATTGAAAGAACATTAAAGAATAGATATGGTTATAAATTTATATGTAATGGACAAAAGAAGAAATATATAGATGATATTACTCATAGGAGAGTAACTACTATTGATTGTTCTAATGAAGAGAATAATGTTACTATATCCGTTATGTCTTTATTATATGATGAAGATAATAATAAATATATAGTGAAAGATAATTATTTAGATAATACTTATATAATTCCTTTGGAAAGTGAACTTATTGAGAGTATTAAGAATGCTCTATCTACTAAAACTGTTACAATAGGATTCTATCCTAAAAATAAGTGTTATTTTATAGGAGATTGTGTTAATGATGATAATTATCAAAATGAAATGAATTTAGATAATTTATATAAATATAGTGTTGATTTAAGATTGGAAGATTATTTGGGATTAGATAAAAAGGGTTTCTTTAATAAATATGGATTTGAATATAATATTATATTAAAAGATAATTATTCCATGGAAGCAGATTTTATAAGTATGGTTAATAGTGTAATTAATATAATGAGTGAGGCTGGTTTAGAGAATAATGGAGGTTTTACAATTACTATTAAAGATAGTTATGCTTACAAAGAGGTGTTTAAAGTTATTGGAAAAGCTAGTGCTGATAAATCCTTTAATAATTATAATATAGTCGATATTAAGTAATAAAAGGTAGTATGTCTTGGGCTGTTAAAGTCGTAAGGTATACTATCTTTTAATATATAACTATAGGTAAGGGATTTAATATTGCTTATTATAGCTGGAGTTATATGTTTTCAAATGATTAACTGTTATAGTTATTTTGTCTTTATTATGGTATATTAAGTTGGGTGACAAAAATGAAAAATTTAAAGTTAAGTACTAGACCTTATATATATAACGTTGATAATGTAAATATTATTACTTTTTTTATAATGTTTCCTATAAAAGTAGAGTCTAAGTATATGGATCTATTTAAGATGAGATTAGCTAGTAAAGTGGTAGCTAGTTCTTCTAAAAAGTGTACTAGTTTAGATGCATTTGACAAAGTGCTTAATAAAAATTTAGTAATTAGATACTTGGTAGATTATATTAGACTTGATAAAGAGATTTTTATTACTTTTGATTTTACGATACCTAAGGAGGGGTTAATAGCTGATTATAATATGGAAGAAGCTATTAAAGTATTATATGATTGTATATTTAATCCTTCAGTAAAGAATAATAAGTTTACGAAAGAAGTATTTGATTGGAATAAAGATAAAATGTTAAATAATCTTAAACAAGAGATTAATAATATATATGAATTAACTAATTATGAACTATATAATATATTAGATCCTAAGCATAAAGTGTTCTTTAGTAGAGAAGAAAAAATAAAATTAGTAGAAGATACTAATGCATCTAATGTTTATGAATATTATAAAAAGAACATTATTGATAATAAGTTTATTACATTTATATATGGAAAAATAGATGATAAGAAAAGACTATTAGATTTATACAATAAGTATTTTAAACAAAAGTATTATGATTTTAATATGGGTATTCATATGTATAATTTATTGCCATTTAAAGAGTATAAGAATAAAACTATGAAGACTAAGTATTGGCAATCATCTTTGAGTTATATTTATCAAATAGTTAATTGTAAGATGAGCGATATAAATAAGTTAACTATGTTATACTATTTCTTACGTAGCAGAGAGAATGATTTGATATTCGATAAGTTAAGAAATGAGTATAACTTAGTATATGAAACATATGTTGATATAGATAAAATGCATGGATTACTTGAAATTAAAGTTTTGTTAGATAAAAATGATCGGGAAGAGATATCAAAGTTAATTAAGGAAGTTATTAATTCTTTATATGATAAAGAAGTATTTGTTAGATGTAAGAAAAAATTAATGAAGTCATTAGAGTATGATTTGTTGGATGATGAAGATAATGATTTTTATGATGTATTATATAATATTAATAAGAAGTTGAAGATATCCATGATTATTAAGGATCTTATTAGGGATATGAGTAAGATTGAATATAATGATATGAGAGACTTATTAAATAGATTAAAAATAAGTAGAGAGTTGTTTTTAGAGGGCGGATATAATGAAGAGGGTATTTAATAAGACATTAAAAAACGGATTGAAAGTAGTTATCGTAGAAAACAAAAAAAAACACAGGTGTGAAGCCCATTTATTTGTTGGGGCTGGAGGTCATAGTACCAATTACATAGATGACAATAATAAGAAAAAAGAATTAAAGAAAGGAATAGCTCACTTTTTAGAACATTATTTAATTGAAAAGAGTATTTATGGAAATATAGGACAGTATTATTCTTCTGAGAGTATGAGTTATAATGGAATGACGGGAATTTATTCTACAGAGTATTATTTTTCTACTGTTCATGATTTTGAAGAGGCTTTAATTAGATTAATTAATATTGTTAATAAGCCTAATTTTAATAGTGTAGATATAGAAGACGTTAAGAAACCTATTATAGAAGAGATTAAAAGAAGCAAAGATAATAAACGTAGAAGAGAATCCGATATGAAGGAAGAGGCTTTCTATAAGGTATTTCCTGGAAATATAACTTTGGGAGAGATAGATACTATAGAAGGACTTACTATAGAAGAACTACAAGAGTTTTATGATGTATTTTATAGAACTAATAATCAAACTTTAGTAATTAATACTAATATGAGTATAAAAGAAGTGTTAGATATTATAGATAAAGAATATGGAGATAATAAAAAAGAGATACTTGTTGAAAGTATTAAGGAGCCTATAGAAGTTAATAAGCGGTATTTAGAAATAATAGATCCGACGGAAGATGAATATGAAAGTATAATATTTAAGATAGATATTAGTAAGTTTAAAGATAGAGAATTACTTAAGTTGGATAGTTATCTATATTATATGACAAAGATTAATTTCCAAATTGATTCAGATTTATATAGGGCTTTAAGAAGTAATAATTTAACACTATATAGTATTAATATTAATAGATACCTTAATTATAAATGTGACTATGTTAGGTTAGAAATATTAGTTAGGACCAAGGAGCATGATAAAGTAAAAGAGTTGATACTAGAGACTATTAATAATCCTAGTTATGATAGAGAAGCCTTTGAAACTATAAAAAATAATCAGTTAATAAATTATATTAATAAAATGGAAAAGCCTATTTATGAGATATATACTTGGATAGATAATTACTTTGTTTTAGGTATAGATTATATTGATACTATAAAAGATGTAGAAGGGGATAATATAGAGGATATGAAAAAGTATATAAGTAGTTTAGACTTTACTAATTATTTAGAAGTAAGAAGAAAGAAAAGCAAAAAAGATGTATAAAGTAGAGAAGTTAGATAATCTAGGTAGGGGTATTGTATATGTTAATAACAAGATTACTTTTGTTAGTAACACCCTTCCTGGGGAAGAAATAGATATTAAAATTACAAAGGAAAAAAGCAAATATAATGAAGCTATTGTTATTAAGTATTATAAGCAATCTAATAAAAGAGTAGATAGTAAATGCCCTTATTATAGAGAGTGTGGAGGCTGTGACTTATTACATTTTTCTTATGATGGAACAATTGATTTTAAAAAGAATAAAGTAAAAGATATCTTATATAAGTATGCTAGTTTGGATATTAATGTAGATATTATAGAAAACAAGAATAAATATAATTATAGGAACAAAATAAGTTTAAAAGTTATAGATGGTAATTATGGTTATTATAAGAATAATACTCATGAATTAGTAAGTATAAATAATTGTTTATTAGCAGAAGATAATATAAATAGTTTTCTTAAGGATATTAGAAAAATTAATATTAATAATGGAGAATTGATAATTAGAAATAATTATAATAATGAATTATTAATTATTATTAATACTAAAGAGAAGGTGAATATAGACGTAGATTATTTAAAAGATAATTATAAGATAGCTGGTATAGTGGTTAATAATAAGAAGTATTATAATGATGATTTTTTTATAGAGATGATTAATAATAGAATTTTTAAAGTATCCTATGATTCTTTCTTTCAAGTAAATAGATATATATGTAGTAAATTATTTGATATAGTAAGTAATAATGTTAGAGAAGATGAAATAGTATTAGATTTGTATTCTGGTGTAGGTACTTTAGGCATTAATATTGCTAATAAGGTTAAAAAAGTGTATGGGATTGAGATAGTTAGGAATGCCGTAATTAATGCGACTTATAATACGAAGATAAACAAGATAAATAATGCTTATTATATGTTGGGTGATGTTGGTAGTACTGTTAATAAAATAAATGATAAGATAGATACGATTATAGTAGATCCACCAAGAATAGGGCTAGATAAGAATACAAAGAGTAATATACTTAATAGTGATGCTAAAAAGATAATCTATATATCTTGTAATCCGATGACTTTAGCACGAGATTTAAAAGATATAAGTGAGATATATATGGTTAAAAAAGTTTGGGTATTGGATATGTTTTCATATACTGAGCATTGTGAATCAATCACAGTACTTGAGAGGAGATAAAACATGAATAATATAAGAGATAGAATTAATATAATATTAGATACAGATACATATAATGAATGTGATGATCAATTTGCATTAACATATTTAATTAAACATCAAGATTTATTTAATATAGAAGCAATAACTATTGCTCCTTATTCACATCATAAAAATTTTGTATCAGTACCTGACGGTCAAGATTTAAGCTATAAAGAAGCAAAAAAAATATGTGACTATTTCGGTGTTGATTCAAGTAAAGTTTATAAAGGATCTATGGATTATATTCAAAACGGATACACCCAAGATAATGTTGCTGTTAATAAGATTATTGAAATTGTAAAAAGTAATGAAAAAACATATATTCTAGCAATAGGTGCAATAACTAATATTGCTTTAGCTATAATTAAAGAGCCAACAATAGTAGATAAAGCTGAAATAATATGGCTAGGTGGGCATCAATTAGGATATGAAAATAATAGAGAATATAACTTTAAACAAGATATAGAAGCAGTTAAAATAGTATTTAATTCAAGTGTTCCATTAACTGTTATACCATGTAATGAAGTAGTTTCTAAATTAAATATCGACATAAATACATTAAAAGAAAAAATAGGTAATAAGGATGAATTCTATGATTATCTAATTGAAAGATTTCATAATGATGGCTATAACGGAATAAGAGTAGAAAGGCCGATATTTGATGTTGCCGTTATAGCATACATGGTAAATAAAAAATGGTTTAAAACAACTAAAATTAGTTGTCCTGAGATATTAGATGATTTATCATATAAGTTAACTAACAGTAAAAGAAAAATCACTTTTGTTACAAATATAAATAGAGAAAAAATATATGATGATTTATTTCAAAGATATAATATGTAACGTAGTATGGAGGAAATATGATAATTAATTATTCAGATCAAGAAGTAATAAAAGGGAAAAAATCAATATTTCTAGCAGGACCAACTCCTAGAGGCGAGAATACTAAATCATGGAGAACAAGTGCATGTAAGTATTTAGAAGATAAAGGCTTTGATGGAGTAGTATATGTTCCAGAATATTCAACATGGAAACCTAAAGCAGATTATGTTGATCAAGCACAGTGGGAAAGAGATGCTTTATCAAATGCTTCGGTAATTGCTTTTTGGATTCCAAGAACATTACCAGATATGCCTGCTTTTACAACAAATGTAGAATTTGGTTACTGGATTCATACTGGGAAAGTACTTTATGGTAGACCTGATGATGCAAAAAAGATTAAATATCTAGATTGGCTATATAAAACAGATACTAATAATGAACCATTTTCAAGTTTAGATGAATTATTAAATGGTTCAATCGAACTTGCTAATCAATTTGGTATTAATAATGAAACTGAAATATTACCATTAGAAAAAAGATCGATTATGAGTAGAAAACAATCAAAGTAAATGATTATGCAAAAAACCAATAGACAAGGTGGGTAGTTTGTTGGTAATATCCATGCAAAGACCCGCGGACATATAAAAAATGACATAGCAAAAACCCACGGTCTAGCCATTGCGAGGTCATTACAGTTTTAGAAAAAAATAAATAAAAATGGAGCGATAAAAATGAATAATGTAGAAAACAAAGGAAAAGGTAAAAACATTACTATAATTATATTAAGCATAGTATTAATAATTGCATTAGGATTTATTTGCTATGATAAAATGTTAAACAAACAAAAAACTACCAAAAAAGAGTGTAAGTGTCCAATATGTGAAAAATGTATATTGGAAAGTAAAGAAGAGAATAATTCAAAAGATAAAATCTGTGAATTAGATATGGCAAACAAGACAGATTTAGAAGTTTATGATTTGTGTGATGATCAAGGAATTAGTAACAAAAGTAATGTTAAAATCAGAAATATATCAATTAATAATAAAGAATATGTGCTATATCATGTATTTGAACCTTTTTATGATGCAAAAGGTACATATGTTAGTTTTAATGGTGTTACTAAGTTATATTTAAATGGTTATTTAGTAGATGTATATAAGGGACAAAACAGGCAAACTCTTTGGAGAATAAGAATTGATGGTAATAAATTAATCGTTTCCGAAACTTGGCCATCAGAAGCACCTCCAGTTGATTATACATATGATTTAACTGATATTACCTATGATGGTTATAATTATGACTTAACAAGCCTTAAATAGAAGTGGTTCTGCGAAACATATTAATTTAACCTAGTACTAGGTTATGTGATATGTTCTCCGCCCCAGGACAGGGCACGTTGAGACAGTATCAGTACTATATCGTAAAACTATTGAAAAATAAGGAAAACCTTTTTTTTAAAATAATTAAAGTCTCCTATTTGGCTATAAATAACTAAAAAAGGAGATTTTTTATATCTAAGCATGTTATAGGGAACAGGTCATAACTAATATAGAAAAACTGAAAGATTTTCGAAAATAACATGATTGTAAAATATTACGAACAAAATAATTAAAAAAAAGTGTGCTATAATAAATAATAGGAGATGAAAGAATGAAAAGAAAGATTTCTTTTATATTATTAATAGTTATTTCTTTTACAATTACAGCATGTAGTAAAGAAGAAAAAATGATAATTGATTCATGTGAAAACTGTGCATTTGATTTTTATAGCGAAGAATCTAGTAAACAATTTGGTGTAAATATTTCTTTAAAGGACTATACTTACGATTATAAAAAGTTACAAAGTAAAAATGGTGAGAGCAGAAAAATGTTTTTAGGACATATGTTAGAAAATGGAAAGATTAAAAGGGGCTTTGCATGTGGAATAAATAATGAAGATGTATTTTGTATTGAGGGGACTCGTGATGGTTCTAAATATGAAGATAATGTTCGTATACTAAGAAGTATATTTGGTGATGATAATTGTAAAGAAGATGATTATTTTATATTATGTAAAGATGATATTTTTGCAGGAACAAATAGAGATGGTACTGCAAATGTTGGCGTTTCACCAGATTATATAGAATGTAAGGTAATCAGTAATGGTACTATGAACTGTAGTTAATTAGAGTAATCACAATATTAAGATATTACGATAGTATAAGCATATGAAAATAATCTGCTTTTTGTATAGTATAATTAGAAATTAAAAAAAGTATATGTTTCTAATACGCAATCAAGTTTGGTAGTTTTATGTATAGGAACATATTTTTAAATATGAAACATGGTTAGATGAC